>JAJDNW010000029.1 GCA_022340465.1 Deltaproteobacteria bacterium
TGGCATGAAAGATAACAGCGATTTGTTGACAATGACCATTCCGCAGCTGTTGCGCTGGCGGGTCAAGGAATCCGGTAACAAGGTGGCCCTGCGTGAAAAGGATTTCGGCTACTGGAACAACTACACCTGGAACGATTTCTACGACCACGTTCGCAAAATTGCCCTGGGACTCGAGAGGGTGGGCGTTAAAAAAGGCGACAAGCTGGCTTTGATCGGTGACAACATTCCGGAAATGCTGTTTATGGCCATCGGCGCCCAGTCCATAGGGGCGGTGTCGGCAGGCATCTACCAAACCACCCTTCCCGATGAAATTGCCGAACTGATCGATTACATGGATATCACCGCCGTGTTCTGCGACGACCAGGAGCAGGTGGACAAGCTGGTCGAGGTTAGGGATAAAATTCCCGCGGTGCGCAAGGTGATCTACGAAGATCCCCGGGGCATGCGCGGCTATCGGTCGGACGACTGGTACCTTTACATCAGGGATCTGTATGCGCTCGGGGACGCCGTCCATGTCGAAGATCCGCAGCGCTTCGAAGCCCTCATCGAGCGGGGAGCGCCGGACGATGTGTGCCATTTCTGCCTGACTTCCGGCACCACCGGTTTGTCCAAGGCGTCCATGATGACCCACAAAAATTACATCAACATGGGCATTCAGATCACCAAGGTCGACAAACTCGAAAGCACGGACGAATATCTTTCGTTTCTTCCCTTTGCCTGGATCGGCGAGCAGATGAACTCCTTCGGCGTGGCCATGGCCACCGGCATCACCATCAACTTTCCCGAATCGGTGGAAACCAGCATGTCCGACCTCAAGGAGATCGGGCCTCATTTCATGTTCGGTGCCCCCAGGATCTACGAAACCATCCGCTCGCAGATATGGCTGAAAATCGACGAATCCTACTGGTTGAACCGTCTGGCCTACAACCAGTTTATCAAGATCGGGGAACGGGCGGCCCGTTACCGCATGAGCGGCGAAAAGATGCCGGCCTCCCTGCGCTTTGCGGCCTGGCTGGGGAAGGTCCTGGTGATGGACCCTTTGATCAACCAGATCGGGCTGCGCCGGCTGCGGCGGGCCTACACCGGGGGGGCGGCCTTAGGCCCCGAGCTGTTCACCTTTTACCAGGCCATCGGTGTCAACCTGAAACAGATCTATGGGCAGACCGAGATCACCGGCATCGCCTACATGCATCGCGATGGCGACGTGCGGTCCGACACGGTGGGCAAACCCCTGCCGGAAACCGAGTGTAAAATCAGCGAAGAGGGCGAAATCCTCTCGCGTTCGAACTCGGTGTGCGCGGGGTACTACAAAAGAGATGAACAGACCGAAGAGCTGCTGGAAGGGGGATGGCTGCATTCCGGGGACGCCGGGTACATCGACGAGAACGGCCACCTGGTGGTGATCGACCGGGTGGCCGACGTGATGCACAATGCCAGGGGCGAGATGTTCAGCCCCATGTTTCTGGAAAACAAGCTCAAGTTCAGCCCCTACATAAAGGAGGCGGTCATCTTCGGCGACCAACGCGATTATGTGGCCGCCCTGATCAACATCGATCCCATCGTTGTGGGCAAGTGGGCCGAAGACCGGGGGATCTCCTACACCACCTTCATGGACCTGTCCGGCAAACCGGAAGTGGCGGAGCTGCTGAAAGGGGCGGTGGCCGACGTCAACGCGCGTGCGGAGCAGGACCATTTTAAAATCAAACGCTTCGCCGTTCTTTACAAACTGCTGGACACGGACGACGGCGAGTTGACCAAGACCGGGAAAATTCGCCGGAAATTTGTTCGGGAGAAATACGAGGATCTTTACGAAGCCCTCTACGACGAGAGCGTGAGCAAAAAGAGAGTCGAGGCGTTTTTCCAGTACCAGGACGGCCAGACCACCACCGTGGAGGCCGACATGTCGTTTTACACAATGGAAGGAGAGGCATGAGTTATTTTTTTCAACTTGTCATCAGCGGGGTCGTGGTGGGCTCCATTTATGCCCTTTCGGCACTGGGGTTCGTGCTGATCTATAAATCCAGCCGTGTCTTGAACCTCGCCCACGGTCAGATTATCGCCTCCGGGGCCTTCATTGCCTATGCCCTGACCGTGTTTGTAGGCATTCACATCGTGATCTCCTTTCTCCTGAGCATGGTGATCACCTTTTTTCTGGCCATGAGCGTGGAGCGCGTGTTCCTGCGCCGATTGATCGGCGAACCCATCATCTCGGTGATCATGGTGACCATCGGGTTGATGTCCATAATCGACGGCATTATCTACCTGACGCCCTTTGGCGCCGGCAACTTTTCATTTCCGGAATTTCTGCCCAAGGCACCCGTTACCTTTGGGGGGGTATCGATTTCATGGACCCAGCTGGTGGGGGTCGTTATCACCTTTATTATGATCGGCGCCTTTACCTGGTTTTTCAAGGCCTCCACCGTGGGCATCTCCATGCGGGCCGTGTCCGACGACCAATTTGCCTCCATGTCCATCGGCATCTCCGTTCCCCGGGTGTTCGGACTGGCCTGGGCCACGGCCGGCTTGAGTGCGGCCGCAGCCGGCGGCATTATCGGCAACATCACCGGCTTGAATTTTAACGTGCTGCACTCCTTTGGCATCATCGTCTTTCCGGTGGTGATCGTGGGAGGGCTGGACTCCATTGTCGGGGCCATCGTGGCCGGCATCATCATGGGCCTGATCCAGCAGTTCGCCGCCGGCTATCTGGATGGCCACTGGGGGTTGAACGGAACCGCCGACGTTTTGCCCTACGTTATTTTACTGATCATTCTGCTGTTTAAACCCCATGGCCTTTTCGGTATCCATGAAATTGAGCGGGTGTAGTCTATGTCTGAAAATCGATGGTTAGCCACGGGCAACTTTTTTACTTCCTATAAAGCGGAACAGCGCATCTTTTTGACGCACATCGACCGGCTGATTTTCAGTTGTTTCCTGGTAGTGGCGTTTGTCTGGCCGCTTTTCCTGGAGGTCGGCAACAAATACATGCTGGTGATCGACAGCATTCTCATCGCCATCATCGCCGTTTACGGCTTGAACCTGCTGACCGGGTTTGCCGGCCTGATCTCCATTGGCCACGCCGCCTTTGTGGGGGTGGGGGCCTATAGCCTGGCGGCTTTTGCGCGCGTCCTGGGTGGCAACCATGTGCTCTTGACGCACTACTGGCCCCTGATGATCCTGGTGGCCGGCCTGGTCGGTGCGGTGATCGGCGGCATCGTCGGCCTGCCGTCCCTGCGCCTGAAGCACCTCTATTTGGTGATCGCTACGCTCTCGTTCCAGATGATTTTTCAGTGGTTTATCAACTTTTCCAAGTTTTTCAACCAGGGACAGACCATCGCCATCGGCCGGGTGTTCTGGTTCACGGGCAAGGTAATGCGCAACCAGCACTATTTTTTCTGGTACTACGTGATCCTGGTCTTTGTGGTTGTCCTGGGCTTTGCCGTGCGAAACCTGCTGCGCACCAAACACGGTCGGTGCCTGGTGGCCGTGCGCGACAATGACCGGGCGGCCGACGCCATGGGCATGAATCCGGGGTTTACCAAGGTGTACGCCTTTGCTCTGGCCGGCTTTTTTGCGGGGGTGGCAGGCGCCCTGCATGCCTACCTGTGGCGTGGCGTCGGCTTCGAGTCCTTTCTATTGCATCATTCCATTACCTATTTGGCCATGGCCATTGTGGGTGGCCTGGGCACCCTGGTGGGCGCCATTGTCGGGCCGGCCGCCATCATGATGCTGGAGTTGCAGGTGGAAAACCTGGCCGGGTTTATCGGGCATTACATTTCGTCCCTCGGAGACGTGGCCACGGCGTTTCGGCCCCTGTCCTTCGGTCTGGTCATCGTGCTGTTTCTGATGTTCGAGCCGCGGGGGATCGCCAACTGGTGGCGCATTATGCGGAACTATTTCAAGCTGTGGCCGTTCAGATACTGATTTTGAGCAACCCCGGCCTTGGACGAAACAGGGCGGGGTTGATAAATAACTGTCAATGGTCGGTACGACGCCATGGTTAACCTAAAAAAAGGGAGGAAAAAAATGAAGCGAAAACAAATCATGTTCATACTGGTCACCATCTCTTTTCTGCTGTTCTTGGGGCTTTCCAGCCAGGCCCTGGCCGGAGAAACCTATAAAATGGGGCTGTCTCTAGCGATTACCGGACCGACATCGGATGCCGGCGACCCCTATTCCAAAGGGGCCGAGGACTATGCCAAATATGTCAATGACGAAAAACTGTTGGGTGACGACAAAATAGAACTCTTCATTCGCGATGACGCCTACAAAACAGAAACGACCAAGCGCAATTTCGAGGATTTTCTGGATGAAGGCATTGTCTTCTACCTGAACTATTCGACAGGCAGCACCATGGCATTAAGGGCGGACTTTCAGGAAGAGAAGATTCCGGTAATTCCGGCATCGTTTCATGCCGGCAATCTGGAGGGCTGCGATTACACGTTTCTGCCGATCGCCTCCTATTCCAGCCAGACAGTCGGTTTGGCGGAATATGTCGTAAAAAACCATAAGGGCAGTGGCAAACCCAAGGTAGCCCTGTTCATTCACCCTTCCGCATTCGGCCGTGCGCCGCTTGAGGATGTAAAAAAGGCGATCGAGGCGGGATTGGCCATCGATCTCGTCGAGGTGGTGGAGCACGGCAAGGACCTGGACAACACGGCCATGCTGAAACGCTTTCAGAACAAAGGGGTCCAATACGTCATCAGTCAAACCGTGCAGCCACCGGTGGCAACCATGCTTAAAAGTGCCCAGAGTCTGGATTTGATTGCCTCCACCTACGGCGAGAAAGGCAAGATTACCTTCCTGGGCGCTCACTATGCCGGTGGCCCCGGTTTGATCGCTCTAGCGGGGAGTGCGGCGGAAAACAACTACTACTGGACCACGTCTTACAAGTTGATGACCGCCAAGGGGCCGGGCACCGATGCCCAGCTGGCTCTGGCAAAGCGATACGGCCGGGATGACAAATTGGCCAACGACAGCAACTACACCAACGGCATCATGGTCGTGCAGGTGGCTGTAGAGGCCATGCGCCGCGCCAAAGCCCGAGGCAAGAAAGTCACCCGTGAAAGCCTGTATCAGGAGCTTCTTGCCATGCACGGGTACAATGCATTTTATCCGCTGACCACGGTGGGTCCGGTGACGTATTCAAAGGATGACCGGGAAGGCGTGGATACCCTGCAGCTCTACGTTTCCAAAGGTGGTATGTTTTATGGAATCGGTACACCGTTCGTTTCCGAGTATGTGCAGAAGATCAAAAAATAACAGCGCTTAGCGCCGTTATGCAACGCGGCTTAGCCGCTTTAAAAAACAGGAGGGCTGCCTTGTGCAGCCCTCCCGCTCAGAAATGAAAACTATGGCGAATCAAACATCCAATGGCAAGCTGTTAGATGTCAACAACATCGAGGTCGTTTACAACGACATCGTTCAGGTGCTGCGCGGGGTCAGCCTGAGTGTGCAAAAAGGCGGCATCGTGTCGCTTTTGGGCACCAATGGCGCCGGCAAAACCACGACTTTGAGGGCGATCAGCGGCCTGCTCAAGCCGGAGAACGGCTTCATCAAAGACGGCCACATCAAGTTCCAGGGTGAAGACATCACCAATGTTCTGGGAACCCAGGTGGTCAAGCTGGGGGCGGTGATGGTTCCCGAGGGACGCCGGGTGTTCAAGCATTTGACGGTGGACGAGAACATCCGGGTGGGCTCCATCACCCGCAAGGATGGGGCTCAGAATGTTCGCAAGGACCAGGAGCTGATGTATGATCATTTCCCCCGTCTTTCCCGGGTGACCAACCGGCTGGCGGGATATTGTTCGGGCGGCGAGCAGCAGATGATTGCCATCGCCCGGGCGCTCATGTCGTCGCCGACGATGCTCATGCTGGACGAACCGTCCTTGGGCCTGGCACCGCTTTTGGTCAAGGAGATTTTCGAAAACGTCGAGCGCATCAACCAGGAGATGCAAACGACGCTTTTAATCGTGGAACAGAACGCCAAGATCGCCCTGGAGATATCGAGCTACGCCTACATCATGGAAACCGGCAAGATCGTTCTGGAGGGGCCTTCAAAAGAATTGAAGAAAAATCCCGACGTCAAAGAGTTTTACATGGGTGTCACCCAGGGCGGCGGCAGGAAGTCTTTTAAGGAAGTCAAATCCTATAAGCGGCGCAAGCGCTGGATGTAATTCTGATTCTATTGCTTCCACCTGAAATAGTCAGTTGGAAGCAATAGAATCAGTTTACGGCTTCGCCGTGGTATGGTGGAGATAATCTGGGGCAGTTCGGTCGGGATGGATACGGTTTTCGGTAGATCAGCCTTGTTGCCGGACGACGGTCGGAGTTGCAGAAGATGACAGGGGGAAAAAAGGCCATGAAACTAGTTGTTGGCTTCAACGGAACGGATGAATCGAGAAGCGCTCTCGCGGTTGCCAAGCAGCATGCCGAGCTCTTCAACGCCAAGCTGCTGGTTGTCTATTCGAGTGAGGGAGGCAAGGGGGAGACGCCGGAAAGCATCGGCAAGATAACGGTGGAACTGGACCAGATCCGCGCGGATCTGGAGAAGGAAGGCATCGATGTAGAAGTGGAACAGCTTGCCAGGGGATTTTCGCCGGGCGAGGACATCGTGATGTTCGCCGCCGAGAACGATGCCGATCAGGTCTATGTGGGCATTCGAAAAAAATCACGCACCAGCAAGCTGATTCTGGGGTCCACCGCCCAGTACATTATTCTAAAGTGTCGGTGCCCGGTAACATCGGTCAACACCGGCTGAAAAGGAGCTGACTTAATATTATGGGATTGTATGATTTCACCTTTTATGACCTGATTGCCCGCAATGCCCGTTCCTTCAACAACCGTCCCGCCTGGCTGGAAGCGGACGACGGCAGGGCGCTGACATACGGCCAGTTCAAGGAAGCGGTGGACCGCCTTGCAAGCGGCCTGCAGCAGGCCGGTGTGAAAAAGGGGGACCGCATCGGTGTTCTGGGTAAGAACAACCTGGAGTTTTTTCTCCTGTATGGTGCGGCTGCGGCTCTGGGCGCCATCGTCCTGCCGGTGAACTGGCGCCTGTCTCCGGAAGAGGTGCTTTTCAATCTGAATGACGGCGGACCCAAATTGCTGTTCGCAGGCAGCGGGCAGGCGGAGCTGGTGGAGAAAGTCCGGGACCGCCTTGACAGTGTGAAAGACATTTACAATCTCGACATCAACACCGGGTCTTTTTGCGGTATCGAGACCCTGCTGGACAACACCGGTGGGTTTGCGCCGGCCGATGTTGCGGCGGATGACGGTTTTGTCATTATCCACACGGCTGCCGTGGCCGGGAGGCCCCGCGGCGCACTGTTGAGTCACGGAAACCTTTTGTGTGCCAACCTGACCATCGATTATTACCTTGAAATGTCGGCAAAGACCGTTCATTTGAGTCTGCTGCCGCTGTTTCATGTGGGGGGCCTGTTTATGGCCACGGCCAGCTTTCAAGCCGGGGCCCACAACATCAGCATGTCCAAATTCGATGCGGGCCAGGCGGTCGCGCTGATCGAGAGGCACCAGGTCTCGATGCTTTTTGAATTTGCTCCCATTCTTGCCGCCATCCTCGAGGCAGCGGAGAAAAACGGAGCGCCGCTAAAATCTTTGAAATGTGTCGGCGGCCTGGATGCGCCGGACACCATCGAGAAATACCAGGAAATGACCGGGGGGACGTTTTTCTGCATGTATGGTCAGACCGAAACGTCCTGTGCCGCCACCATGGGGCGCTACGATGAAAAGCCCGGTTCTGCCGGCAAGACGGTTCCGTTGGGGGTGGTACAGCTGGTAGACGACCATGACCGGCCGGTTGCCACCGGCGATACAGGCGAGATTACCATGAGGGGTCCCATGGTTTTCAAGGGCTATTGGAACCTTCCGGAAGACAATGCCTACACCTTTCGTGGAGGCTGGCACCACACCGGCGACCTGGGCCGCTTCGACGAAGACGGCTTTTTGTGGTACGCGGGACGCAAGCCTGAAAAGGAGCTCATCAAGCCCGGCGGCGAGAATGTCTACCCCGCCGAGGTGGAAAAAGTGATCCTGCAGCATCCGGCCGTGGCGGAAACCGTGGTTTTCGGCGTGCCCGATCCCAAATGGAAAGAGGGGATCAAGGCTGTGTGTTGTCTTGAAAAAGGAGAAAGCCTGACGCCGGAGGCATTGATCGACTTTGTCGGTGAACGGATCGCCCGTTTCAAAAAACCCGGCTACGTCGAGTTCGTCGACGCAATGCCGGTTCTGGAAGACGGATCACCGGACCGGGAGACCGTGAAAAAGCAATATGGCGGGGAACAATAGCTAACTGAAAATAGAGGTGATTTCGTGATTCTTTTTTAAGCGGCAAAGCACATTTCTAAGGAGCGCTCAAATGGTACGCACGGAAATATCGCTGTTCATGAAGAATGAGCCCGGGGAACTGGGCAAGCTGGCCACCTATTTCGGGGAAGCGGGCATCAACATCGATGCCATCACGATTCAGGACGCATCCAGCTATGTGCAGGAACTGTTCAAGGCCCGCGGGAAATCCCTCAAACGGATAGCCTCGCCGGCAAGCTACAATTCGATGCGCAAGGACTCGGCCATGTTCGCGTTGATCAGACTGCTGCCGGGGGACGGCATGACCAACAAGGCCATTGACCTTCTCTCCAAACACGAGTACCTTTTCGACATGATGCCGGTTATCGCGCTGGAACTGGATAACAAAGCGGGGGAACTGGCCAAAATCACCAGTCGGTTCGGTGAAGCGGGCATCAACATCAACTACGTCTACGGCTCGGTTCAATCTCCAGACGCCAAGTGTCTTTTCGTATTCTGCCCGGAAGACATCGACCTGGCAACGAAAATTTTCTCGGAGTAATTTTCGAAAGTCATGTCGGCATTCCTTTCTAAATTAGAGCATTTGCCATAAATAGGTTCCACGTCAATATTGGATTGGAAGGTGGCGGGTTTATTTTTCAGAGCACCATATCATCGATCCGGCGGGCACAGGGTATGCTTTGGTTTGATGTGGTGCTTTGTAAAATAAACCCGCCACCCGCTTAGGGCAAACGGAACGTTATTCTGACAAACACTATAGAATTTCCAGCCTGTCAGTGTCAGGGCCCGTAGATGACGACCAGCAGCTTGGCTTCCTTTTTTCCGATATTGCGCAGGTTGTGGGAAATGCCGGAATTGAAGTGCAGGGAGTCGCCGGTTTTGAGCTTGTTGATGTGGTCGCCGACCTTCACCTCCACGGTTCCCTCGAGAATGTAGTTGAACTCCTCACCCTCGTGCTGGTAGCCCACACCGACATGGTCCTGCATGGGGTCGATGGTTACGAGGAAGGCCTTCAGGTGTTTGTTTTCGGCCCCAGGCGTCAGCGTGGTGTAGGCGTAGTTGTCGGTCCGCTTGGTGTAGGCCTTGATCCGGCGCTTCATTTTGCTTTCGTCGGCCTTCAGCAACGTGCCGGAGTCGATCTCGAGAGCCCGGGCAATCTGTAAAAGTGTTCCCACCGGTGGTGTGGTTTTTCCGGATTCAATCTCTTTAAGGTAGTCGACGGAAAATCCGGTCTCGTTGGCCAGCTGCTCGTAGCCCAGCTTCTTGGCTGTCCGGGCTTTTTTTATCTTTGCGCCAACGGAAATCTTGCTATCGGTTTTTTTTTTAGCCATGTTGTTTACGCAGCGTTGGGGTTAATTGTAATCGTAGAATCCCTTGCCGGTTTTGCGCCCGAGCCAGCCGGCCTCCACATACTTCCGCAACAGGGGGCAGGGCCGGTATTTGGAGTCGTTGAACCCGTTGTACAGGGTTTCCATGATGGCCAGGCAGGTGTCCAGTCCGATGAGGTCCGCCAGAGTCAGGGGTCCCATGGGGTGGTTCATGCCCAGCTTCATGACCGTGTCGATGTCTTCGCGTTTTCCCACGCCGTGATAAAGGCAGTAAACCGCTTCGTTGATCATGGGCAGAAGAATGCGGTTGGCGATGAAGCCCGGGAAGTCATTGGCTTCCGCCGGTGTTTTGCCGAACCTGACGGCAAGGTCCCAGGTGGTTTTGAACGTTTCGTCCGATGTGGCGATGCCCCGGATGACCTCCACCAGCTTCATTACCGGCACCGGGTTCATGAAGTGCATACCGATCACGTTGTCCGGGCGCTTGGTCTGGGCCGCGATGCGTCCGATGGGTATCGAAGAGGTGTTGGAGGAAAGGATCACTCCGGGCTTGCAGATCGCGTCCAGGCCTGTAAAAATTTTGAACTTGAGATCCTCCCTTTCCGTGGCGGCTTCGACCACAAAGTCGGCGGCCTCCATATCCTGCAGTTTCAAGCTGGGTTGAATACGGTCGAGCGCTGCACGCTTTTCATCTTCAGGCAATTTTCCTTTGGCCACGGCGCGTTCCAGGTTTTTGGTGATGGTGCCGAGGCCGCGCTGGACAAATTCATCGCTGATGTCGTTCATGATCACCTGCAATCCGCTCATGGCTGCCACCTGGGCAATACCGTTTCCCATCTGACCGGCACCGATGACGCCGAATGTCTGAACAGTCATATATTCCTCCTGTAAATTTTAAGTTTAAAAAGTTCTAAAGATTCGTTGATCACTTCACAATCAGGGCTATAGCCTTGGCCTACATCGGAAGAAAGTTTTGCTTAACGAAATGTTATCTTTTTAACTTACGAATACGAATTTATGTAGCGCAGGGATTTATCACTGCCAGAGCGCCACGTGGAACAGCCCCCTTATCGCTTGATGATCAGTGCCACCGCTTCTCCGCCGCCCAGGCAGAGCGAGGCCATCCCGGTCTTTTTATCCTTCCGGATCATTTCATACAGCAGGGTCACCAGGACGCGGCAGCCACTGGCGCCGATGGGGTGACCCAGGGCGACGCTGCCGCCGTTGACATTGACCCTGGCGTGATCCAGGTCAAGCTCCTTCATCACCGCCACCGTAGAACCGCTGAAGGCTTCGTTGATTTCAAAAAGATCCACGTCTTCCTGGCTGATACCTTCCTTGTCCAAGCATTTGGGAATGGCGTACATGGGAGCCACGAGCACATACTTCATGTCGATGCCAAAAGATGCCTG
The DNA here is from genome assembly GCA_022340465.1 of Deltaproteobacteria bacterium. NCBI lineage: Bacteria > Pseudomonadati > Myxococcota > Myxococcia > Deltaproteobacteria bacterium. The sequence continues at coordinate 11,059 of JAJDNW010000029.1, forward strand.
GGCGCCGATGCTTGCCAAAACCCGGCAGCCCAGGGCCCGGGCCTTTTCTCTGGACATGACCACCACCGCGGCGGCCCCGTCGCTGATAATCGAGGCATTGCCGGCGGTGCCCAGACCGTCTTTACGGAAGGCCGGTTTCATCTTGGACAGCGCGTCATAGCCTGTCTCCCGGGGGCATTCGTCTTTCGCAAATGTCACCGGGTTCCCTTTGCGCCGGGGGATCTCGACGGGGACGATCTGGTCTTCGAAGCGTCCGGCGGCGATGGCGGCCAGAGCCCGTTCATACGAGGTTGCCGCATACCGGTCCTGGTCCTCGCGGCTGACGCCGTAGCGTTCGGAGCAAAGCTCGTTGGATATACCCATGTGGAAATCGTTGACCACGTCCCACAAGCCGTCATGCAGCATGTGGTCTTCGAGTTTGCCTGCCCCCATACGGTAGCCGAAGCGTGCCTTGTCCAGATAATAGGGCGCCAGGCTCATATTTTCCATCCCGCCGGCGACGACAACATCCGCGTCTCCCACCTGTATGGCCTGGGCGGCCAGCATAATTGATTTCAGGGATGAACCGCAGACCTTGTTGACGGTGATGCATTCCGCCTCCCAGGGCATGTCCGCCTTTACGGCGGCCTGCTTGGCGGGGTTTTGGCCGTAGCCGCAAGGGAGCACCTGCCCCATGATCACCTCGTTGACGTCGTGTTTTTCGATGCCGGCTCTTTTGACCGCTTCGCGGATGACGACGGCCCCCAGGTCGGTGGCGCCGGTTTGACCCAGCGAACCGTTGAAACTCCCCAGGGCTGTCCGGCAGGCACTGACGATAACTGCTTCTTTCATGGTTAATCTCCCTTGTTTACTGCTGACATTCTTAATGTAATCAATTTTGAATTAAATTTATCAGAGCAATATTATCAGGGTTCAAGGATCCAAGGGGTCCAGGGGCCAAGTGGAAAAAGCGCATAGCTTATAGCGTGCCATGGTCTATACGCCATGAACTCGTTTCTGTTTCACTTGAACCCTCGAACCCCTGGTTCCTTGAATCCTAATTTGAAGGAAAAAATCATCGAAACGAACATTGATTGCTCTTAGTAGCGATAGCAATTATAAACGTTTTCCGGTATAGGCCCGCAGAGCCGTCACGTAATGAATTTGAGCAAAATGGAAGCCATTTTGCTCAAATTCATTGCTACATGTTGCGGCGATACTGGCCGCCGACATCATACAACGCCTGGGTAATCTGCCCCAGGCTGCAACGGCGCACCGTGTTCATCAGTTCCTCGAAAATGTTGTCGCCGGCAAGGGCCACTTGCTGGAGCCGTTCCAGCGCCTCCGGCGCGGCAGCCTCGTTTTGCTTCTGAAAGTCGGCCAGCCGTTTCAGCTGCGACTGCTTTTCCTCCTCGGTCGCCCGGGCCAGTTCGAGGCCCTCGCTAAGCACCTCGAATTCGGCATCCGGGTCCCTGAAGGTGTTGACGCCGATGATGGGCAGTTTGCCGGTGTGTTTCAGACTCTCGTAGTACATGGATTCTTCCTGAATCTTGCTGCGCTGGTAGCCGGTTTCCATGGCTCCCAGCACGCCGCCGCGCTCGCTGATTCTCTCGAATTCGTAGAGGACGGCTTCTTCAACAAGCCGGGTAAGCTCTTCCACGATGAAGCTGCCCTGGAGCATGTTTTGGTTTTTGGCCAGCCCCCACTCCCGGTTGATGATCAACTGGATGGCCAGTGCGCGCCTGACCGATTCGTTGCTGGGGGTGGTGATGGCTTCATCGAAGGCATTGGTGTGCAGGCTGTTGCAGTTGTCGTATATGGCGCAGAGGGCCTGCAGCGACGTTCTGATGTCGTTGAACTGGATGTCCTGGCTGTGGAGGGAGCGCCCCGACGTCTGAATGTGGTATTTCAGCATCTGTGAGCGCGGGGACCCGCCGTAGAGGTTTTTCATGGCAATGGCCCAAATCCGGCGGGCCACCCGGCCGATTACCGTGTATTCCGGGTCCATCCCGTTGGAAAAGAAAAAAGACAGGTTCGGGGCAAAGGCGTCGATGGGCATTCCCCTGGATAGGTAGTACTCCACGTAGGTAAACCCGTTGGCCAAGGTCAGGGCCAGCTGGGTGATGGGGTTGGCGCCGGCCTCCGCGATGTGGTACCCGGATATGGACACCGAGTAGAAATTGCGCACATGGTTGTCGATGAAGTACTGCTGGATGTCACCCATCATCTTGAGAGCGAACTCAATGGAAAAAATGCAGGTGTTCTGCCCCTGGTCTTCTTTGAGAATGTCTGCCTGCACGGTTCCCCGTACGTTGCCGAGCACGTGCTCCCTGATGCTGGCGTAGGTTTCGGACGTCGGCTCACCGCCGTTTTCAAGCCGGTACTTGTCGACTTGCTGATCGATGGCTGCATTGAGAAACATGGCCAGGACAATGGGGGCCGGACCGTTAATGGTCATGGAAACCGAGGTGTTCGGCGCGCACAGCTCGAAGCCGTCGTACAGCGTTTTGACATCCTCGAGGGAGCAGACGCTGACGCCGGAGGTGCCCACTTTTCCGTAGATATCCGGACGGATGTCGGGGTCGTAGCCGTAAAGGGTTACGGAGTCGAAAGCCGTGGACAACCGTTTTGCCTTGCTGTCCGCCGAAAGAAGTTTGAAGCGTTGATTGGTTCTGGCGGGATCCCCTTCACCGGCGAACATGCGCGTGGGATCTTCGTCTACCCTTTTTACAGGGAAAACGCCGGCTGTGAAGGGGAAGTGCCCGGCCACATTTTCACCGCGCATCCAGTGGTAGATTTCACCGGGGTCCTCGAATTCCGGCAGGGCGATTTTAGGGATTTTCTGGTGGCACAATGATTCCACGAAAAGGGGTACGCGTATCTCCTGGTCGCGAACCCGATAGACTAGCTCGTCCTTCCGGTAGGCTTCATTGATTCGTTCCCACTCCTCGAGCAGCGCCGGAGCCTCGGGGCCCAATGCGGCCCGGGTCCCTTCGAGCTCCCGTTTCAAACGGTCCAGGGCGGCGCCGGCATTGTCTTCAGTCAGGGAGAGCACCTTTTCCGCCTCTTCGAGATGCCATATCCTGCGGAGAAGATTGCCTTGGTCTTTTGTTTTTTGGTGGTAACGCCGTATCTCTTCCGCGATTTCGGCAAGATAGCGGGTCCGTTCCGGGGGGATGATGATGGTTTTGGATGAGGAGGTGGTTCCCGGCGGCCGTTGCAGCCCGGATTCAAACCGAATACCGGTTTTGGCTTCGACGGTATCGATAATGGCATGGTAGAGCGCCGTGACCCCGTCATCGTTGAATTTGGAGGCAATCGTGCCAAATACGGGCATCTCCCCGGGAGACTTTTCCCACAGGTTACGGTTGCGCTGAACCTGCTTGCGTACATCCCTGACGGCATCCTCGCTGCCCCGTTTTTCGAACTTGTTGACCACCACCAGGTCGGCATAGTCGAGCATATCGATTTTTTCCAGCTGGGAAGCGGCCCCGAATTCGCTGGTCATCACATAGATGGAAAGATCGCTCAGGTTGACGATGTTCGAATCTCCCTGCCCGATGCCCGCTGTTTCGGCGATGACCAGGTCGTAGCCGGCGGCCCTGGCGACTCGGATCACTTCACCCAGGGCCAGCGGAATCTCCGTGCTGGAATGGCGGGTTGCCAGCGAGCGCATGAAAATCCTGGGGTTTTTAATGGCGTTCATGCGGATGCGATCCCCCAAAAGCGCACCACCGGTTTTACGCCGGGAGGGATCGCTGCTGATGATGGCGATGCGAATGTCCCGCATGTCGTGCAGAAACCGTAGAATCAATTCGTCGGTGAGGGAGGACTTGCCCGCCCCTCCTGTTCCGGTAATGCCGATGACTGGTATCGTCCGGTCCTCGATTTTTTCGTCCAGCCTGGTCCTCAGATTGTCCAGGTCAAACGCGTCGTCGTCAACAGCCTGCTCGACGGTAGTCATCAGTCTGGCTACCACCAGCCGGTTTTCCGGCGAGAGCGCGGCGAGGTCCGGGGCGTCATCAATGCCCGCCATCGGAAAGTCCAGTTCCCTGGTCATGTGGTTGATAAGTCCCTGCAGCCCCATGGAGGCACCGTCTTCGGGAGAGTAAATTTTTGTAACGCCGTAGGCTTGAAGCTCCCGAATTTCTTCCGGTACGATAACGCCGCCCCCACCCCCGAAAATTTTTATGTGGGGCGCACCGTTTTCTTTGAGGAGGTCCACCATGTATTTGAAAAATTCGATGTGGCCACCCTGGTAGCTGGAAACGGCAATGCCCTGGGCATCTTCTTCGATGGCGGCATCGACGATCTCCTTGACCGACCGGTTGTGGCCCAGGTGGATTACCTCCACACCGGTACTTTGCAGTATCCGGCGCATGATGTTGATGGATGCGTCGTGGCCGTCGAAAAGCGACGTTGCTGTGACGACGCGGATGTTGTTTTCAGGCTTGTAGACTTCTGTTTCCACTAAACGTTCCTCCTCAGCTGAAATTCGAAACGGGCAAAGCAGCGCAGGCTTCGCTATGACGACCGGGACACCATGCCGATGATTAAATCCGTTTGAGCACGTATGTAGTCGTCGATGCTGTGATGCCGTGCCAAATACCACCGTCTGAAGGTCCACATGTGCCCCAGAACCGTGATATTGTGAGCCACCAATTCCAGTTTTTCGTCGCTCATGGCGGGCAGATCGCCGCCGGCTACCAGGCCGGCAAGCACCTCCATGAGTACACCGGTGATGCGCAGCTCGTTTTCTAAAACCCTTTTGCGCCACACCACGGGCAGAGACCTGGTTTCCTGGTAGATAAGCAGAATGAAGTCACTCATCCGGTGGCACACCAGAAAGTATTCCCGGACAACCTCGGCCAAGACCTCTTTGCCGACGGCCCTTCGCTGCATGGCTTCGGCAACGCCGTGTTCAACTTCGGTGTGAATGTATTCGCAAACCAAGTATAGAACGTCCTCCTTGGAGGTAACGTATTCATACAGAGAGCCGATGGAAAATCCCGCCGTCCTGGCAATCTGGCGTGTGGTCGTTTTGTGAAACCCCTGTTCGATGAAAAGCTTGGCCGCGGCTTCCACGATCTGTCGCCGCCTTTTTTCCACCAGATCGGGGTTCTTTACCTGGGTGGGAACATCACGGGTCCGGATGGGTTGCTCATGCATGCTCTATTCGTTCCATTCTCGATGGGGCGATCACATTGTTTTCTGAGCGAGCGCTCAGTCGTAGAAGGCTACCACAGCCTTTTCCATTCGTCAAGGCTTAAGCTACAGACCGTAGGCAAGCATGCGGCGGCCGCACATAAAATTAAACTTATATATCAACCGGTTAATATGACTGCTGACATCGAACAGAAAGCGGTTGACAATAAGATTCTCTTTATATTACCATGCATCCGACCGAGCGCTCGTTCATAATAGTTTTTCTTGCCTATGCAGCTGTTTTAACATCATTTCTCATTGCTGGAAAAGGAGGGCCGGGTGGATTTCGATTTAACCAAAGAACAGGAAATGATCCGCAAAGAAGTCCGCACATTTGCCAACGCCGAAATTGCTCCTGTCGCCGCCGAACTGGATGAAAATGAAACGTTTTCAGCCGATCTGACCCGGAAAATGGGCGAGATCGGGCTGTTCGGCATGTTCGTTCCCGAGGCGTACGACGGGCAGGCCATGGACTATATATCCTACATTATCGCCGTGGAGGAGGTTGCCCGGGTGGACGGTTCCCAGGCGGCCACCATCGCGGCGGGCAATTCCCTCGGTATCGGCCCTTTGAATTATTTCGGTACAGAGGAGCAGAAACGCAAATACCTGCCGAAGCTGTGCCGCGGCGAGGCCTTGTGGGGGTTCGGGCTGACGGAGCCAACTGCCGGGTCGGATGCCGGGGGCAGCCATACCACCGCCGTTCAGGATGGGAACGAATGGGTGCTGAACGGGTCGAAAATTTTCATCACCAATGCCGCCTGCGAAATGTCTCTGGGGGTGACAGTGCAGGCCAAGACCGGAACAAGGCCGAGTGGAAAACCGGAGTACACCTGCTTTTTGGTCGAGCACGGCACACCGGGGTTCAAGGCCGTTCCCATGCATAAAAAACTCATGTGGCGGGCATCCAGCACGGCGGAATTGTATTTTGACGATGTGCGTGTCCCGGCGGAAAACATGCTGGGCAACAAGGGGGATGGGTTTCACCAGATGCTGCAGACGCTGGATGGCGGAAGGCTTTCCATTGGGGCCATGGGGTTGGGTGGCGCGCAGGGGGCGTATGATGCCGCCCTGACATACAGCCGGAAAAGGGAGCAGTTCGGGCAGCCCATCTCCAAATTTCAGGCGGTGGCGTTCAAGCTCGCGGACTGCGCCGTGGAAATCGAATGCGCCAGAAATCTGCTCTACAAGGCCTGCTGGCTCAGGGATAAAAAACGCCCTTTTGAAAAAGAGGCGGCCATGGCAAAACTCTACTGCTCCGAGGTCATGGGGCGGGTGGCCGACCACGCCGTCCAGCTACACGGAGGATACGGGTTGATGAAGGAGTACAACGTGGAGCGCTTTTACCGGGACCAGAAGCTTCTCACGATCGGTGAAGGGACTTCCGAAGTCCAGCGCATCGTTATTTCGCGCTATATCGGCTGCTAATTTTTGCTTCGCAAAAAATTAGTGAACGCGGCTTCCGTCTTCGCTCTTTGAGTTTTGCCGAGACAAGCCGCCGCTATTTTATTAAAATAAGGAGTTAGAAATATGGATAGCGATCTCTTGTTGCGAGAGGAAGCGGACGGCGTCGTTACCTTGACGCTCAACCGTCCGAAAATGATGAATTCGTTTAACTTTGACTTGCTGCGGGCGTTGGGGGGCCAGGTGGAGGCGCTGCGGTTCGAGGCGGGGGTCCGCGTTGTTATCGTCACGGGCGCCGGTGAAAAAGCGTTCTGTGCCGGTGCGGACCTGAAGGAGCGGGTGACACTCTCGCCGATGCAGGTCAAGGAGTTCATTTTTACCATTCGAAACCTGTTTACGGCTATCGAAAACCTCAACAAGCCCGTGATCGCCGCCGTCAACGGGGTGGCCCTGGGCGGGGGCACGGAACTGGCCCTGGCTTCCGACATGCGCATTGCGTCCCTCAATGCCAGCATGGGCCTCACGGAAACGCGCCTGGCCATTATTCCGGGAGCCGGGGGCACCCAGCGCCTGCCGCGGCTGGTGGGCAGGGGCAAGGCCAAGGAGCTGATTTTCACCGGCCAGCGAATAGGGGCTGAGGAAGCCCTGCGAATCGGGCTGGTCAATAAGATCTGCCCCCTGGACGCGTTGCTGGACGAAGCCCACAAAATGGCGGCCATGATCTGTGAAACCGGCCCCGTTGCCATCGAGCAGGCCAAGTATGCCATCAATCACGGGTTGGAAACCGATCTGAACACCGGCCTGGCCATCGAGTCCAATGCCTACTGGGTCACCATACCCACCAAGGACCGCCTGGAGGGGCTGGCGGCATTCCGTGAAAAGAGAAAACCCGTGTACAGAGGAGAGTAGCAATGACTGAATATGATTACAGGAAGATCTTCCCGCGCATGCCCAAAAGCGTCACCATCGGCGACATCACCATCCGCGACGGGTTCCAGCACCTGGAAAAATTCATTTCCACGCGCGCCAAAATATTCTATGCCGAAGAGCTGATATTTGCGGGCTGTCGCGAAATCGAGGTCACCAATCTGGGCAATCCCTACCTGATGCCGCAGTTCAGCGATGCCGAGGAAATTTTGGCCCACCTTCGCAGTGACCGCTTTAAAAAACGCTGTGCCCGCAAGGGCATCGATATGGATGACGTCTGCATCACGGCGGTAACCATCCGCGAGCGGTCGGTTGACAGGGCCATCGAATTGAAGAAAAAGGGGGTCGGTCCCGACCGCGTTCTCATGATGGTTTCCACCGAAGAGGAGCATCACTTCGCCAATTCAGGCACCACCTTGCCGGACTATTGGGCGGAAGCCGAGCGGTGCATCAAAAAATGTACCGATGCCGGCATCAAGATGTGCGGTACCGTCAGCACGATCTGGGGCAGCCCGATCGCCGGCGCCACAGACATGAAGGACGCCGTCGAGTTCACCAAGCGTTGGCTCGAGATAGGGGCTCACGACATCGAACATGCCGACCACGACGGCAGTGCATCGGCCCCGGCTGTGTACCGCTATTTTTCGATGATCCTGGATGCCATCCCCAATACCGACGTGCACCTGGCCCACTTTCACGAAACCAAGCGGGTGGCGTCCGCTTCGGTTTTGGCGGCCCTCCAGGCCGGCATCGCCAGGTTCGAGGCCACCCTCGGCGGCATGGGCGGGCAGCCGGCGAATTTTTTAGACGACACACCGGTGCCCGGCACCGGGGATTACTACTACGAAGATCCCCGTTATGTCGGCCTGACCTGTATGGAAGACCTGCTGGTGCAGGTCGATGAAATGGGCATCGAGCACGGGTACGACGTTGACCGCATCCTCTGGCTGGGGCGTCAGATGGAGCGGACCGTGGGACAGCGCCTGCGTTCCGAAGCCGCCGTCAACGGTCGCACCCTCAAAGAGGGTCACATGAAATTCGCCCGGCCCGGGTTGAAAAAGTTGAAGGAGAAAATGGGAGAAAAACCCGGCCAGAATTTTCCAGACGGCTGGTCGGAAAACGCCGTACTGCCGGAGAAATACCGGCCCTAGGTTGGCTGCAGAAGGAAAGAAAGTAAGACGGTGAGAAGGTGAGCGCCTCCATCCTTCCCACCTTCTTTACACTTACAGGGGGAAACATTGACAGATTCTTTTCAATCGGTCGAGGGAATGGATCGCCAGGCCTTGGTTCGTCTGGTCGTGGACATGCTGCAGCGCCTGGCCCTTCACAACGGCATGTGGTTCAACGAAGTCAAGCATCAGATGGGGCTTGAAAAGGCCTTTGAGATGTACAGCCTTGCAGCGGGCAAGAGCCTGGAGATACAGCTGAGAAGGCTTGCCAAGCTGTTCGGTTTCAATATGCGCGACGGATTGCCGGCCGTGCTGTTCGACATGCCCAGGGAGAAATTGGTGGACCTTTTGGACGCCCTGGCGGCCAACTGGCTGGCCAATGACGGTGTGTGGTTTCAGGCGGTGGAATTCAGCAGCGGCATGGTCGATGCCAAACGCTGCAACGATTCCTGCTGGGCGCAATTTTCTCCGGTGGAAGCCTGGTCCATCAAGAAGATCTTGGGACTTTCCAGGAATCCCGGGATAGACGGCCTGAAGCAGGCCCTAAACCTCAGGCTTTACGCCCGCCTCAACCAACAATCCATCATCGATGAGGGGCCCGACGGCATCGTCTTTCAGATGAACGAGTGCCGCGTCCAGACCGCCCGCAAGCGCAAAGGGCTGCCGGACTACCCTTGTAAGTCCGTCGGTAACGTGGAGTACCCCTATTTTGCCCGGACCATCGATGACCGGATCACCACGGAGTGCATCGGCTGCCCGCCGGACGACCACCCGGACGATTGGTACTGCGCCTGGCGGTTCAGCATTCAGCAACCCTCATCGTTGCAACGTTGAGGTAACGCACTTGCGGCCTTGTCGGCGCTGGGAACACGGTTTTATGTTTACCCCCCTTGCAAATCAGTTACGTTTGTCATAAAACAGTTCCGGTTTTAATGGATACTTAAACGAGGAGTATTCGCTCATGCCCAAAATGCCGTGTTATTCGAGGAACCGGGCCACCAGCGTCGAACAGATCGATGCCACCACGTTAACATCCACCTGCCGCCTGCAAGACAGCTTTACCGATGCCCATGTGACCATCCATGTACGCCTGCCGGAACTGGAAATTATTGCGGCCGATGGCGCTTTTTCCCGTATCAGCCACGAGACGTGCCGGGGTGCGGAAGAGGCCCTGGAAAAGGTTGTGGGGGTGCGCATCGGAGCCGGTATGAAAAAGATCATCCGCGGGCTTGTGGGGGAAGTGACGGACTGCGGGGAACTGGCCGTCCTGGTGGAGGAGTGTTGTCACGCCGTCATCCTGGCTTTTACCAAGGAGATGTTGGGTCAGGTGCCGGAGGAGCTGAAAAAGGAAAAGGATTTCTTTGCCAACATGGTCAAAGAGAACATCCGGCTCTACAACAGCTGCGCCGCCTTTGCGCCGGGGAGCCCCATTGTGGAGGGGATCGATCCTCCCTGAATCTTGCATGAAATTTGATGATCCTTTTTATGTCTATCGATATTTACAGATGTTCACGCATTTGCAACTATTCTTCATTAAACTGATTGGGTTAAGCGGATGAAATCTTTTTGACTCATCAAAATTCACCCTTCGGGCGGGCCGGAGGCTTCCACATGCTGTGTTGCCAAGGGTTCGAAGTAAACCACTACGACTTCACCCCTGGACGCCTTGCCTGTGAAAGCCTCCGACCCGTGCAAGATCCAGGTAATAAGCACCTACAATTTGTTTGAGGACAAGCGGATATGCTTAAATTTCAGAGAACCAAGCTGGTCAACATCATCAACAACAACGACGGTACCCTGGCGGTGCACGGCGCCCTTGACGATCACATCTACCAGATCGACATCGACATGATCATCGGCATCGAGAACCTCACCATCCAGGCTATCGAGGGCAAATGGCTCCGGGCGGAAAATTCGGAGTGCCGGCGCGCCATACCCTTTCTCCAGAATGCCGTGGGCATTCGCATCGACCAGGAGGGATTTTCCCAGCAGGTCAACAAACATGTGGGTCGCACATCGTGCCCCCACTTCGCCAACCTGATTATCGAATGCAGCGATGCGGCCCTGGATGCCGTGGACATGATCCGTTTCGAAGCGGCGCGGGAGAGCCGGACGGACCTGACCTTCGATGAATTTCTTGAAGGCCGTGTCAGCGCCCCCCCACCCCCTGCGGCAAATGCCCGTGTCAGTGTCCAGGCTGAAAAACGAGAAACCATAGAAGACGAAAAGGCACGATCGACCGCTGGTATGGAAGGCTTTACCGTGGACCTGCACGTCCACACTTTTCCGGCTTCCCAGTGCAGTTCGGCGTCCGCCGAAGACATGCTCCAGGAGGCCAAGAGAATCGGCCTCGATGCCGTTTGTATCACCGACCACAACTACGTGTGGCAACCAGCTGACATCGAGGCGCTGAGTTCCAGAAACGACATCCCGGTATTCATGGGCAACGAGATAACCACGGATCAGGGCGACATGCTGGTTTTCGGCATGTACGAGGACGTGCAGGGGATCATCAAGCTTCAGGAACTGAAGCAACGGGTGGATGCCGCGGATGGGTTCATGATCGCCGCCCACCCCTTTCGGGGGTTTTTAATCTTCAATACCAACGAGATCGGGCTCACCATTGAAAAGGCGATGGAGCGGCCTATCTGGAAAATGGTGCACGCCCTGGAGGTGCTGAATGGCAAGGTGACCGAGAGGGAAAACATTTTTGCCGGCAAGGTGGCCGCGGGGCTGGGCATGCCGGCTACCGGCGGGAGCGACGCTCATGACGTGCAGGGTGTCGGCAAGTATGCGACCTGCTTTAAAGAGCGCATCGCCAACGAAAAAGAACTGGTGGAGGCCTTGAAAAGCGGCGCTTATACGCCTTGTAAATTCCGGCAATGATCCGGCCGCCAGGCCCATCCGTAACCAACCATCAAGAGGTGCTTTCAGAATGCAGATGAAAACGGAAAAGAAAATAGACTGGGAAAAGTTGATCCGGCGCATGGAGCTGCTGATGCGGCTCAAATCATTTCCGGTGGCGTTCAAGATGCTGGAGAAGAAGGAGGAACTGGAAAAGATTCCTTTCATGCGGCGTACCAGCCACAAGTCGACCCTGTGCCAGTTGATTACACTGGTGAGAAATTTCGACTGGACCGTGGGGGCGGATCTGGATGATTTTCTTTTTTCGGCCTGCCCGTCCATCCTGGGCCTCACAGAGGTTCCGGAGGTGTGCACGAACGGGACCTTCAGGAGCATCGTGTGGGTCAAGACCAAGAAGGACGGCAGGAAGTACGAGGCTTCCATTCCCCGGCTTCCCCTGGGAAAGTACGAGGCCGTGGCCATGGCGCCCATGGTGTACAATCCCTTCGAGCCCGACATCGTCCTCATCTATGCCAACCCGGCCCAGATGATGCTGCTGATCAACGCGCTTCAGTTCGAAGACTACGAAGTCATGCAGTTCTTTTGTGTCGGGGAGTCTTCCTGCTCCGATGCCATTGCCCGCTGCTACAACACGGGCAAGCCCTCGCTGACGATTCCCTGCTACGGCGAGCGCCGCTATGGGCACGCCCAGGACGAAGACCTGGTCATGGCCATTCCCCGCGACATGATGGAAAAGGCGCTTTTCGGGCTGGAGGTGCTGTATCGGCGGGGGGTGCGCTATCCCATCAGCTTTGCCGGCGCCGAAGGCGATGTGGGGCCCATGTTTCCGGCCAGCTACCACAGTATGGAAGACGTATCCAAACATATTTCGGGAGGAGAGCACCTGCTTTTAGGGGTGACCGGCGGCATTGCCAGCGGTAAATCCTATGTGTCCGAAATCCTGGAGGACCTGGGATCGCCGCTTATCGATTTCGACAGGCTGGCCAGAATTGTGGTGGAGCCCGGCAAACCGGCGTTTGAACAGATCGTGGCCTACTTCGGCCGACAGGTGTTGGCCGAGGACGGCACCCTGGACCGCAAGCAGCTGTCGGACATCGTCTTCAGCGACATGGAAAAACGTAAGAAATTGGAGAGCTTTACCCACCCAGCCATCTATACGGGGTTTTTCGACGGCATCAGCGCCATCACCAAAGAGAAGCCCGATGCCGTCATCCAGGTGGCGGTGCCCCTCCTGATCGAACTGAATCTGCAGTTTTTATTCGACAAGCTGCTGGTGGTACACGTCCCCATGGAGGTCCAGGTCGAGCGTTTGGCCGCACGGGACGGAATTACCACGCAAGAAGCAGCCAACATCCTCAGATCCCAGCTGCCCATCGACGAGAAGGTCCGGTTCGCCGATTTCGTCATCCACAACGAAGGGTCACGCGAGGCGACCCGCCGGCAGGTGGCAGCGGTGTGGGAGGAACTCGGCAAAGTCGGGTAGTTTTAGCTTATAACGCTAGTCATCCCTGCATGCCTCCCCCGGCATGGTGTTGGGCCGCAGGCAGGGATCCAGGGCATATAGCGGATCGCTTGCTGGATCCCTGCTTGGGAAGGGATGACGGATTTGAGGAATCTAATAGCCAGAGTAATAATATTATTCTTTGCGGCCCTTGCCCAGCTAAATCCTCTGAAGGAAGGCATCCGACCTCTGGATTCTGACTTCTGCCCTCTAAGGTTTTACCATCGGACCTTTCGATGGATGCAAGTTGCGCCCATCAGCGGCCGACCGCCTTGGTCCCGGCCAGGGAAAAGCGAACGATATGGTCCGTCAGGCGCCGAATCAAATCCGGGCTGATTTTTTCACACAGCAGGAATTCCAAATCGTTGCGTTTGATGGTCAAAAGCGCGCGGCACTGGGTGATGATGCTCAATTCGCAGAAACGCACGTCCTGCTCGTCGGCATCGGGGCCGATCAATGCGCGGATGACGTCGTGCAACTTTCGCCTTTCGGGATTGACCAACTCACGCCAGTCGTTTTTGACCAGGCCGGTTGGGTTGGCCAGCTCCATCAGATACAGGCGAATAAAGTGACCCTCCTCCCCCTTTTTGATAACGTTTTGCATGAGGGTTTGGATAAACACCCGCAGCCGATCCATGGGCGCCCCCTCGCTTGAAACCGAAAAAACCTGGTCTTCGAATTGTAGAAAGGTGTAACGCCACGTTTCGGCATAGAGGCTGGCCTTGTTTTTGAAGTAGTAATTGACGGAAGCCACGTTGGCCCCGGCCCGGGAGCAGATTTCCACCACCTTGGCATTGCGGTATCCTTTTTCGGCAAACACTTCGCAGGCTGCGTTCAACAGTCTTTTCCGGGTTTCTTTGCCATCCTCTCGTTTCGCCACGGTGCTCTCCCTGGTGGGTGATGGCGCCGGCAAGCCGCGCCATCGGCTTCATTGAAGCGCTGTAACAGCGTTGTCATATTTTATAATTAGGCCTATGGTCACCGGCATAAATGATCGTTGACATGGCCGTTCCTATAAGTTAAAAAGCGATTTTAAATAATCGTTTAAGATAATGGATACCATTTGTCAAGCGGAAGGAAAACATTCATGCAAATCATCAAAACAAGGCCTTCTATCATTGCCCTGACAGCAGCCGTTCTACTGACCGGGCTGGTGTTCGCAAGCTGTGATCGATCGACGGAATTTAGGCCGCCTCGAGCGGTTCCCGAAGTATCGACGGTCACGGTTGACGCATGCATGCTCCTGCTGACCACCGAACTGCCCGGCCGCACGTCCGCTTACCGTACTGCGGAAATTCGTCCCCAGGTCAGCGGCTTGATTCTAAAACGCCTGTTTGAGGAAGGGTCCGCTATCAAGGCGGGACAGGTGCTTTACCAGATCGACCCCGCCCCTTTTCAGGCCGCTTTGGACAGTGCCGAGGCAAATAAAACGGTGATGCTCACGGCCACCGAACAGGCGCGGGCGGCATTGAAAGCGAGCCAGGCCGAGGTTGCCCGTTTGAAAGATGCCCTGGCCCTAGCGAAAACGAACAATGAGCGCTACGAGGAAGCGTTCAAGGACAATGCCATTTCCGCCATCCAGAGGGACCAGGCCGCCACCGAGGTGAAAACCACGGAATCCTCACTGCGGGCTGCGGAAGCGCAGGTCGAAAGCAGCCGCCAGGCGGTGGCTGCAGCCCAGGCCGGCATTCAGCAGTCCGAAGCGACACTGAAGACCATGAGAATCAATTTGGGATATACAAAGATGACGGCACCCATCTCCGGCCGCATCGGCAAATCCAGCGTAACCGAAGGTGCCATCGTCACGGCCTATCAGCCGGTCCCCCTCGCCACGATCCAGCAGTTGGATCCCATCTATGTGGATGTGCCCCAATCCACCAGCGAGCTTCTGCGGTTGAAGCGTCGCGTTGCCGAAGGCCTGCTGCACAACGAAGGGAAGAATCAGAGCAAGGTCCAACTGATTATGGAAGACGGCTCGGCTTACCCTCTTGAGGGGACCCTGCAGTTTCAGGATGTCACGGTGAACCCGAGCACCGGTTCCGTGCTCTTGCGGGTGGTCTTCCCAAATCCTGACGGATTTCTCCTGCCGGGCATGTTCGTGCGGGCGGTCATCCAGGAGGGACTGGACGAAGAGGCCATCCTGATTCCCCAGCAGGCGGTGTCGAGGGATCACAAGGGAAATCCCTATGCGTTGACGGTGGATGCCCAGGGCAAGGTCGGTCAGCGGATGCTCACCCTCGACCGGGCGATCGACGATCAGTGGCTGGTCGCATCGGGGCTAAATCCCGGTGATCGGCTGATCGTCGAGGGACGGCAGCGGATACGGCCGGGTATGGCGGTTAAAACGGTGCCATTCGTTGAAAAAAAAGCCGGGCAGGATACGAGTGGTAACGCCGGGGCACCGTCTGGAAAGAAAAGTCAAGGAGGCGCCTGATGTTGTCACGGTTTTTCCTGGACCGACCGGTATTTGCCTGGGTTATCGCCATTGCCATCATGGCCGCCGGCATCCTGGCGATTTACAATCTGCCCGTGTCGCAGTACCCCCCGATCGCGCCGCCGTCCATCGCCATCGATGCCTCCTATCCCGGTGCATCGGCGGAAACCGTCGAAAACACGGTGACGCAGATTGTCGAGCAAAAAATGACCGGGTTGAGCGATATGCTTTATCTGTCCGGTACCAGTTCCTCTTCCGGCTCCGCCAGAGTCGAGTTGACCTTTAAGCCCGGAACCGACCCGGATCTGGCCTGGGCCAAGGTACAGAACAAACTCCAGCTCGCCATGGCCAGCCTTCCCGATGTGGTCCAGCGCCAGGGCGTCCGGGTCGCGAAGTCGACCCGGAACTACCTGATCATCGTGGGGCTGATATCGGAAGACGGCAGCATGGATGGTGACGACCTGCGCGACTATGCCCAGTCGAACCTGGAAAAGATTATGGCCAGGGTCCCGGGCGTGGGTGAGGTCCAGATCTTCGGTTCCCAGTATGCGATGCGGATCTGGGTAAATCCCGACAAGTTGACCAGTTTTAACCTGACCATGGAAGACGTCATTGCGGCCCTGCGAACCTACAACGTGGAGGTGTCCGCCGGACAGCTGGGCGGGGCTCCCGCGGTGGAGGGGCAGCGGATGAACGCCGCCATCGTCGTGCAGCACCTGCTGCAGACCCCGGAAGAATTTTCCGCCATACCCATTCGCACGAATCCCGACGGCTCCGTTGTTCGCGTCAAGAACATCGGGAGGACCGAGCTCGGCACCGAGCAGTACAGTGTCACCAGTTCTTATAACGGCAAGCCCTCGGCAGGCATGGCCATCAGGCAGGCCGCCGGTGCCAATGCCCTGGAAACGGCCAATGCCGTCAGACAAAAACTGGAGGAGATGAGTCACTACTTTCCCCCCGGCATGAAGGTGATTTATCCTTACGACACCACCCCCTTTACCAGGGTGGCTATCGAGGAAGTGGTCAAAACCCTGTTTGAAGCGATTCTGCTTGTGTTTGTGATCATGTACCTTTTCATGGGAACCTTCCGGGCTACCCTGATACCCACCATCGCGGTGCCGGTGGTGCTGCTGGGTACCTTTGCGATTCTGGGCTTTTTCGGGTTTTCCATCAACATGCTGACCATGTTTGCCATGGTACTGGCCATCGGACTGCTGGTGGACGACGCCATCGTGGTGGTGGAAAATGTGGAACGGATCATGAGCGAGGAGGGACTCCCCCCAAAGGAGGCGACGGCCAAATCGATGGATCAAATCACCACCGCACTGATCGGCATCGGGCTGGTGCTCGCAGCGGTTTTTGGCCCTATGGCCTTCTTCCCAGGGTCCACCGGCATCATTTACCGGCAGTTCGCCTTGACGATTGCCTCTGCGATGCTGCTGTCGGTTGTCGTCGCCCTGATTCTGACCCCCGTGCTTTGCGCTTCACTCCTCAAACCGGTGCCGAAAGGGCACGAACCGGCGGATAACGCCGTTTTTTTTCTGCGCCCGTTTTTCAGATGGTTTGACCGGGCCTTTTTCAGTACGCGCAATCTGTATGTCAGGCTGGTCGGCCACGCCCTGGCTTCGAAACTGCGCTATCTGATTCTCTTCGGACTGATTGTGGGCGCCATGGGTTATCTCTTTCAGCGTATGCCCACGGCATATCTACCCGACGAAGACCAGGGCATCATGCTGGTCCAAGCCATCTTGCCATCAGGCTCCACCCTGGAACAGACCCAGCAGATTTTAGGGGAGGTCAGACACTATTTCCAGACACAGGAAAAAGAAGCGGTGGAGTCTTTCATGGCCATTTCCGGCATCAGTTTCGGCGGACAGGGACAAAACATGGGATTGGGTTTTACCAAGCTCAGAGACTGGGACCTGCGTCAAAGGCCCGATCTAAAGGTCGACGCCATTGCCGGCAGGACTATGCGGGCCTTTTCGCAGATAAAGGGCGCCATGGTGTTCGCATTCGCTCCCCCACCGGTTTCTGAATTGGGCAGTGCCACCGGGTTTGATTTCCGGTTGCAGGATCGCGGCGGGATCGGCCATCAAAAACTGATGGAAGCACGCAATCAGCTTCTGGGCATGGCTGCCCAGGATCCGCGCTTGACGCGCGTTCGACCCAACGGCATGGAAGACGTACCGGAATACCGCATCGATGTGGACTGGGACAAGGCCGGGGCTTTGGGAATTCCCATCAGCTCAGTTAACAACACGGTCTCGGCCGCTTTTGGCAGCGCTTACGTCAACGACTTTATCCAGGCCGGACGGGTCAAGCGTGTCTTCGTGCAGGCGGATGCCCCGTACCGCATGATGCCGAGTGATTTGAATAAACTCTATGTCCGCAACAACAAGGGCGAAATGGTGGCTTTCTCCTCCATTGCTTCCGGTCGATGGGCCATCGGTTCTCCGCAACTGGAACGCTACAATGCCTTCTCCTCCATCAATATCTGGGGCGAGCCTTCACCGGGAAGGAGCTCGGGAGAGGCCATGCAGGCCATGGAGGAGATCGTTTCAAAATTGCCGCAGGGGATCGGCTTCGACTGGAGTGGACTTTCCTATCAGGAGCGCATGGCCAGCGCCCAGGCTCCCTTGCTGTACGCATTTTCCATTTTCGTCATTTTCCTGTGTCTGGCAGCGCTCTATGAAAGCTGGCCGATTCCCCTGGCCATTTTGCTGACCCTTCCTCTGGGGGTCATCGGCGGTGTCATTGCTTCGTTCATGCGGTCGATGCCCAATGACGTTTATTTTCAGATCGGCCTGCTGACCACCCTGGGCCTGACCACCAAGAATGCCATTCTGATCGTTCAATTCGCCAAGGCCAGGGTCGATGCGGGGGATCGGCTCATCCAGGCGACGCTCGAGGCCGCAAAATTGAGGCTGCGTCCCATCATCATGACCTCGCTGGCGTTCGGCTTCGGTGTGTTGCCGCTTGCCCTGGCGAGCGGTGCCGGTTCGGGTGCGCAAAGAGCGATCGGCACCGCTGTTCTGGGAGGCATGGTGACATCCACCCTCCTGGTGATCCTGTTTGCGCCGCTTTTTTACGTTTTAATCTATAAGGCACTGGGAAAACACAGAAAGCGTGTAACTATGAAGTATGTTGCTGAGAATTCAGTGGGGGGTGGAACCAAATGAAGGCATCCATATTCTTGATGGGGGTTGGCATGGTTATGGCTTTGTACGGGTGCACGATGGCGCCCCGATACGAACAGCCGCCGGCACCGGTCCCCGCCGCGTGGCCCCAGGGTGCCGCCTACACGGACATGCGCGCCGGCTCGGAAACGGTGCCGGTGAACGATCTTGTGTGGAAAGATTTTTTTAGCGACGATCAGCTGCAGCAAATCATTGAAACCGCCTTGAACAATAACCGCGACCTTCGGATTGCGGCCCTGAACGTGGAAAGGGCCCGCGGGCTCTACGGTATTCAACGGGCGGAACTGCTTCCTTCCGTGGATGCCTCCGGCGTGTACAGCAAGGAGCGCCGCTCATCCGATTTGATCACTCCGGGCTATCCGCGGACCTTCGAACAGTATAGTGTCAACCTCGGTGTCGCCGCGTGGGAGATCGATTTTTTCGGCCGTATTCGCAGTCTAAAGGACCAGGCACTGCAGAATTATCTGGCCACCGAGCAGGCCCGCCGCAGCGCGCAGATTGCTCTGATTGCACAGGTGGCGAGGACGTATCTGCTCCTGGCGGCTGACAGGGAGAACCTGGCCCTGGCCCTGGCAACGTTTGAGGCCCAGCAATCCTCCTGTGATTTGATTCAGCGGCAATATGAAACCGGATTCACCACCAAGCTGGATCTGAGCCAAGCACAAACCAGGCTGGAAGCGGCCCGGAGAGATATCCCCCGGTTCACCCAGATCGTCGCGCAGGATAACAATGCCTTGAATCTTCTGGCAGGCGCGGTGGTGTCGCAAGATCTTCTGCCCGAAGACATGAGCGCCATCCACCCACCCAAAGATGTTGCACCGGGCCTGCCTTCCGAAGCCCTTTTGTCTCGTCCCGACATCATCGCGGCGGAACACAGGCTCAAAGGGGCCTATGCTTCCATCGGTGCGGCCAGGGCGGCCTTTTTCCCCCGTATTTCTTTGACGACTACGGTGGGGACGGCCAGCGATGAACTGTCGGGACTGTTCGGATCGACGGCCGATACCTGGAGCTTCGTCCCGCAGATCACCATGCCTATCTTTGATGGCCGCGTCTGGGCCGCCTTGCGGGTCAGCAAAACCGACCGGGAAATCATTTTGACCCAATATGAGAAATCGATCCAGACCGCTTTCAGGGAGGTTGCGGATGCCCTTGCCGTAAGGGGGACGATCAATCAACAAATAGCAGCACAGGAATCTCTGGTGGATGCGGTTGCCGAAACCTATCGCCTTTCAGAGAAACGCTATAAAATGGGGATCGACAGCTATCTGAACGTTCTCGATGCCCAGCGCTCTCTCTATGCCCAACAGCAGGTGCTGATCAGGCTGCGCTTGACCGAACTCGAAAACCGGGTGGTGCTTTACCAGGTCTTGGGAGGAGGGGCCGGATAGGCCCCAAGGCCCTCTCTTTTCCATACTGAAAGAGGATATCAACCGCGACAGGGGGGAAGAAAAATGACACAGCAATTACATCCGACGACCACCGCACCCGACAAAAATGAAATGTCCGGCAGATTGGCAAAGGTCAGGGAAATGATGGCAGCGCAACAATTGGATTACTACATCGCATACGACCCGGTAAATGTGTACTACCTGACCAATTTCTACAACTACGTGCATGAAAGGCCCTTTATTTTAGTCATCGGCAAAGCAGGGGCGCCAAAATTCCTGGTTCCAAAACTTGAAATACCGCATGTGCAAAGCCGTGCCAAATGTGATCTGGAATTGGTGCAGTATTTTGAATATCCCGCGCCTGAAGGTGAGAACTGGCATGACTATTACCGGTCCGTGATCGACGAGAACGCACGTGTCGGTGTCGAATCCGCCATGACGCTAGAGATATACGACCAGACACCGGGCAACAAGATTAAAACCGATATCATAGACGACGTCCGATTTATCAAGACGGATTTCGAAATCGGTCGTTATGTCCATGCCTGTGACGTGTTGAAAGCGGGTTTTAACAAGCTCCTGGAGGTCTGCCGGCCCGGAAAGATGATGATCGAACTTTACAGCGCACTGACACAGGAGATGATGGGCAAGGCCATCATGGAAATCCCGGAGCTCAATCCCTTGATAACAACCGTAAAAGGCGTGGCCCAACCCCCGAGCATTTCGCACGATCCCCACAATTTTACCAACCTCTTTCTCTCCATGGAAAACGGCGGGCCGCATGTGACCCTGCTTGCCGGGCAGGTCGACGGATGCGGCGTCGAGCTCGAGAGAACCTTTTTTCTCGGCACGGTTCCCGAAGCCGCCAAAAAGCCCTTCAACGCTATGCTGGAAGCCAGGAGCATGACCTACGATCAACTGAAACCGGGGGCCAATATGGCCGAGATCGACAGGAAGGCCAACGAATTTTTCAAGAAAGCCGGTTACGGGGAGAACCTGTTGCACCGGACAGGGCACGGAATGGGAATCACGGGACACGAGGGGCCTTTTCTGGCGGAAGGGTATGACCGTGAACTCGAGGCGGGCATGATGGTCAGTGTCGAACCGGGCATCTATTTTCCGGGATTGGGAGGATTCAGGCATTCGGATACGGTACTGATTACCGAAGATGGTTATGCCAAGCTGACCGACGCCCCGGATTCGATGGAAGCGCTGACCATACCTTTATAAGCATAAAATCGTGTCCCACGATTTTATGATACGCGACTGCGTCGCTCCTATGCGAAAGAACAAAATTCATATTCCTGAAGCAAGCTGCAGGGTATTTCGGAATGTTGCCGAAATCCTTCGGATTCCGGTATCGCTCTTCCACAAATAAATGAATCCTTATCTATATTTTCGTTTTACGGCGCCTGCCGGACGTGAAGGGTGCGCATGCGGTTGATGGCCCCTGCGAGCTCGAAGGCCCTGAAGGCGGCGATATCCCCGGTCAAATAGGGTGTCAGGCATTCCAGGCCCCCGGCGGCCACGTCCTTCAGCACACAATCGACCACCTCCCTGAGGGTGCGCTGCCCGTCCATGTGACGCACGGCCCGGTGCATGCCGTGGGCCAGGCCCCGGGTCTGGGCGCTGTCGACGATCTGTTCCAGGTCACCCAGGTCGATGCGGGTGCGGCCAAACAGGATTTCCTTTCTTCGGGGGGCGGCGATTTTGGTTCGCCGGTGCTGGCTAAAAGGGTCGAAGCCCTGTTTCAAGGGGATGCGTTTTTTCAGCGCGCCGAACGGTTCGCCCCCTTCTGCGATGCGGCCGGTGTCGTTTTCCGCGGCGATGTCGTGCGCTCTTTCGGTGACGTCTTCGGGCCGGTAGTTGTTCATGCGGATGACGGTGTCGGCCGCCTGAAAGTAATCCCCGGACCCGCCCATCACCAGCACGGTCGAAATGCCCAGATCATCGTAGAGTTGACGCACCCTGTCCACGAAGGGCGTGATGGGTTCGTTGGCCTTCTCCACCAGCATCTGCATGCGCCGGTCGCGAATCATGAAGTTGGTGGCCGAGGTGTCCTCGTCCAGGAGCAGGACTTTCGCGCCCGTTTCGATGGCCTCGGATATGTTGGCGGCCTGGGAGGTGCTGCCGCTGGCGTTGGCGGTGAAAAAGGCGTTGGTGTCCTTCTTGAACGGCAGATTGTCGATAAAGGGCGAGATGTCTACGCCGGCCACGGATCGACCGTCGGCGGCCCTGATTTTAACGGCTGCTTCGAGGCTGACCGTCATTTCCCGACCGTCGCCGGGCAGGTGGTTGTAAACGCCCAGTTCCAGGGCGTTGAGCAGGGTCGACTTGCCGTGAAAACCGCCGCCGACAATCAGGGTAACCCCTTGGGGAATGCCCATCCCGCTGACAATGCCGCGGTTGGGCAGGCGCACTTTCGTTTTAAGGCTTGCCGGCGATTCAAAGCGGACGGCGAGACGTTCCTTCAGAGGTCCGGGATCGATGCCGCTGGCCCGCGGCAGGAGGGATCCGTCGCCCACGAAGCCGACCAGGCCCCTGTCGGCAATGATCCGGCGGAGGGTGTGTGCGTCTTCGGCCGTTTCGATGTGCTCCATGACCGCGGGCATGCTCAGGCTGCGGGCATAAAGCGATGCCTGCACGATTTTGGGGAGTTCCTCAAAAAACATGGCCCGTGCGTGCCGCCCGGATATTTTCCTGCCGACCGCCGGCAGGCCCATGAAGAAGCGCGCTTCCACCAACCGGTCATCCACGGCCATGGCGGTACGGGCCAGGATTTCCTGCGGGGGCCTGTCGATGGTGATCAGGCCGCTTTTGCCGGTTCCCCGCTCGCCCCGGGCAATGCGTGTGCAGCTGTGATGAAAGCTTCTGGTAAGATAGTCGCAAAGAGCGGTTTGCCGGCTGGGACTGGCGGTGGTTTCCGGACCGAAGCCGGAAACCGGACGCATCACGCGGGCGCGGATCCTCGACGGGGCGGCGAAGGGATCGCCCTGGACATGATCGACAAAAAGCCTGAAGCCAGGAAAATCATAGACCCCCTCGATTTCCTTGTAGGTTTTATAGCCTCTGCCGTCGATGCGACGGAGGGTCTTTTCAAGATGGGAGCTCTCTTCGGTCATGGGTCATCCTCCCAACATCGCCGGCGCTTGGCAAGATAGCGTTCCGACATCCAGGTCGCTGTCGCGGTTCAATCCGTTTGCTTTTTGCGGTTGGCCTTGATCGCTTTATCGAGCGCCTTGGCATGCACGTTGCCGGCAAAGTGTACGGGGCTCTTACCGTAAATGGGATCCCAGCCGGCCGGGTCGGCGCTGCAAAAAAACTGAACCTCCAGGCCCATGCGAACGGCGGCCTCTTCAACCGGATAGCCGATGATTTTCAGGGCCGCCTCCCAACTGGCCCCGCAGGGCGCACCGCGCACTACGGTCACGGCGGAAATTTTCCCACCGGCGACTTCGACTTCGTATTCCGGGGCGCCGAATCGGGCGCCGTACTCCCCCAGGCAGTCCTGCCGGGAAAGCCCGCATCAGGTCGGCGGCGTGGCCACGCCCTCCATTTTTACTTTTTTACCCGAGGCCACGACAGGAATACCTTTTTCACGGCACAGCAGGCCGAGGTCGTAGGACAGATCGGGGTGCGTGAGGAAATCCAGCACCAGGTCGGCATCGATATCATCGGGCAGATAGTCGCGGGCGTCATCGATGACCGCCGGAAGCGGCGTGTCGATGGAGATCATCTCGAGGTCGAAGCGGTCCTGACCGAACTTTCTGATGCCGGCGATTTTGCTTTCACCGCTTCCGTTTTGTTGAAACACCAATACTTTCAAAACCGGATAACCTCCTCCGGAGTCATAAGTTGCATGTTGCCGTCTGCATCAACACCCAGGAATATATCCCCTTCAACATTGCCCGCAAGGATCGGATGACGGGATCTCAAGTTCGGAAAATCAAGTTGTTCAAGGGCCTGTTTCAGCAGGTCGATTTGTATTTCTATGTCCTGTCTGCCAAGTCGGTTTTTGAAATATCGGGACACATTTCTATTATAAAGCCGCTTGATTTCGGTTTCAACACAGTGCCGGCTCAGATCGAGCCGAATTTTCACAGGTAATTCACCCACTCCCATTGCTTGAACCCCTCTTTTTCCGTCAGGCGCAGGTATCCGCCTCGCACGGCATGACGCAGGGTGTTCAATATCTCTTCCCTGGACGGCTCAAGGAAATCCTGGATGCGTTCCACCAGGTGTTCCAATGCCGAATCGGTCGGCTCGCCCCGGGCACTGTCCGGCATATCCCCTGGAACAGGACCCAGGTTTTCGAGCACCCGCTTCATCATCATGTCATAAAGCAAAACGGTGTGTTCCAGGTTGGTCAGGGGCCAGGCCTCTTCTTCATCTGCTTCTCCGCTGGCTCTTCTGGTTTTTATTTTGTCCAGCCAGATGTCAAAGTTCTTTTCCCAGTCCAAAACCACTTTATCGAGCATTTCCCGGGTGGCCCCCCTGGTGCTGACGATGGCCCGGTTGGCGTGGTAGTCGTTCCAGTCGTGGCTTTCTATCTTGAGGTCGTAGTTACGGCAATTCTCCCGCACCGCGGTGCCCGGAAACGGTGCCAGGAGATGGAAGCCGTACAGGACCCCCATGGCTTTCAGTTTTTCGCCGAAGGCCACGGTTTCGGCGATGGTTTCGCGCGTTTCTCCGGGAAGCCCTAAAATAAAGGAGGCATGCGGGGTGATGCCGGCATCCGTGCACATCTCAACCGCGGCAACCACCTGATCCAGGGTGATGCCCTTTTTAATCCTCTTGAGCATTTCCGGATTGCCCGTCTCGACCCCGAAACTGACGGCCGTGCATCCGGCGGCCTTCATCCGCTGCAAAACCTCCGGCGATACCGTGTCCACTCTGGCAAACGAGGTCCAGCGCACATCCATTCCGCGGGCGATGATTTCATCACATACGGACAGGCAGTGCCTGGGGGCCGCAGTGAACAGGTCGTCGGCGATATTGATCTGGCTGAAATCGAGGCGGTCGAGATAGGCCAGCTCGTCCACGACCTTCAGGGGGTTGCGGTATCTTACCCTGCCGCCCACCATTTTACGGCCGACGCAGAAGATGCACTTGAAAGGGCAGCCCCGACTGGTGGTCATGCTGACGGGCAGTCCCAGGGCGCGGTAGCGGCCAAGGGGAACGAGATGGCGGGCCGGATCGGGAAGGGTGTCGATGTTTTGGATGAAAGGCCGCGGCCCGGACGACGAGATTCCATCGCCGTCCCGGTAGACCAGTCCCCTGATGTGCGACCAGCTTTCCGGCCGCCGGGGGGACGCAACCAGTTCGACAACGGTTTCCTCGCCTTCACCCAGAACCACGAAGTCTATTTCCGGCACCGCCCGCATGGTTTCCTCGGCACAGAAGGTGACATGCGGGCCGCCCATGACGGTCATGATGTCGGGAGAGAGTGACTTGACGTCCCTGAGAACGGAAAGGGCATTTTCGATATTCATGGTCACGGCGGTAAAGCCGACAAATTGTGGGTCGAATCGCTTCAGTATCGACTGCAACCGCTTTTTAGCGTAGGGGAATACCACCAGGTCGAGAATTTCGACATCGACACCGGCCGCCTCGAGGGCCCCTGCTAAAAATGCCAGGCCCAGGGGGGGGGAGGGTGTTTCCGAAATGGGGTAAAACGGGTTTACCAGTAAGAATCGCGCGGTCATATATTTTTAATGTCCCATACGGGGAATGGGAGAAAATTCCTCGCCCTTGGGTGAAAACTTACGTTTGACAATATAGAACGGAAAGGATTCAAGGATTCAAGGGGCCAAGTGAATGTTCTTTGCTGTTAGCTTTTAGCAGCGATCAGCTAAAGGCTTATTTCTCACTCGAATCCTTGACTCCTCGGCCCCTGAATCCTTTCCTGATGAAAAAACGATGCCACAGTCTGATGACCGTGGCATCATCATTTTTCAGTTATGTAGCGGCGTTTCGTCCGGCGTAACCCGCAGAGCGAAGACAAAAGCCGCAGTTCATAAAATCGGGGAGTCCGATTTTATTAGAACAGTCCGGAGACCTTTCCGGTGTCAGTGTCCACATCGACTCTTCTGAAGGCCGGGTTGGAACCGGTTCCCGGCATCAGGCTGATGGTGCCGGCACAGGGGCACAGGAACTTGGCGCCCGAGTAGATCAGTACGTC
Organism: Deltaproteobacteria bacterium; assembly: GCA_022340465.1. Taxonomy (NCBI): domain Bacteria; kingdom Pseudomonadati; phylum Myxococcota; class Myxococcia; species Deltaproteobacteria bacterium. The sequence continues at coordinate 37,309 of JAJDNW010000029.1, forward strand.
GCGAATCGGCAGCCGCCATCCTTTGGGTACCCCCTTGATGGTGGGGTCGTGGCTCAGGCTGAGATGGGTTTTGACCATCATGGTGGCGAAATCCGCGTACTTGGGATCGTTTTCCAGCATCTTGGCCTTGGATTCGGCTTCCGGCTGCCAATCGACACCATCGGCACCGTAGACCTCTTTGGCAATGAGATCGACGCGGTCGCGCAGTTTCATTTCCAGCGGATACAGGAATTTGAACTCATTCTCTTCGTTGCAGGCGTCGATGACGGCATCGGCAAATTCCAGGGCACCCTCGCCGCCCTTTTCCCAATGCTTGGACTCGGCACAGCGCGCGCCGGCCGCTTCGGCTGCCTTGCGCACGATCGCGCACTCGGCATCGGTGTCGGTGTAGAAGCGGTTGATGCATACCACCGGGTTGATGCCGGCCTTGCGGATGGTGTTGATGTGATGGACCATGTTTTCGCAGCCCTTTTCCACCAACTCCAGATTCTCCTTGGTGTATTCTTCGGGCAGGGCGATGCCGGCCACGACTTTGGGGCCTCCGCCGTGCATCTTGAGAGCGCGGATGGTGGATGTCAGAACGGACACATGGGGTTTCAGGCCGCTGAAACGGCATTTGACGTTCCAGAATTTTTCGAAACCGATGTCCGCTGCAAAGCCGCTTTCGGTGACATGGTAGTCGAAAAGTTTCAGGCCGACACGGTCGGCAATGATGGAAGACTGGCCCACGGCGATGTTGGCAAACGGTCCGGCGTGCACCATGCAGGGATTGTACTCGGCCGTGCACATCAGGGTGGGGTTGATGGTGTTGCGCATGAAGGCGGTCATGGCGTTGCCCACTTCGAGGTCGCCGGTGGTAACGGGCTTGCCGCTCTTGTCAAAGGCCACCGTGATGTCATTCAGGCGTTGCTTCAGATCCGCCAGATTACGGATTACCGCCAGAATGGCCATACATTCGGAACCCACGGCGATGCCGAACTTGGACTGCATGGTGAAACCGTCAAAACGGCCGCCGATACCGATGATGATGTTGCGCAGGGCCTGGGCGCAGAAATCCATGATCCAGCCCAGCTCGATGCGGGTGGGGTCGATGTCCAGCCGCCGCATACCGGTCAGGCGCTGTAGCTGTTCGTCGTTGTAGTTGCGCTCGTGCTGCATGCGGGAGGTCATCGCCACCATGGCCAGGTTGTGGGCGTTCATGATGTCGTTGATGTCGCCGGTCAATCCAAGAGAGAACTCGGTCATGGGAATCAACAGGCTGTTGCCGCCGCCGGCCGCGGTACCCTTGACATTCATGGTGGGGCCGCCCGATGGCTGCCTGAGGGCGCCGCCCACATTAACTCCGCGCATTCCCAGGCCTTCCATGAGGCCGCAGGAGGTGGTGCTTTTGCCTTCTCCCAGCGGTGTGGGGGTGATGGCGGTAACTTCGATGTACTTGCCGTCGGGCTTGTTCTGCAGACGGTCGATAATTTTCAGAAAATCGAGTTTTGCCAGCCTGCCCATGGGGAGAATCTCGTCTTTTTCAAGGCCGAGCTTGTCCCGCCATTCATCCGGTGACGGCATGTTTTTTTCTGCTTCTTCGGAAATCTGCCAATCAGCCATTTCTACTGCATTGTATGACATGAATCCAACCTCCTTTTTTTTCGTTGATGGTTAATAGATAAAGACCGAACCTGTCTACCTTTTCATAATCAAAAGGCCTTGCCGAAGAAGGCCTGCTGTTTTTCCGTACGTTCGCGGCCCTGGGTGCTGCCGGGTGGATGGGTGAAAATGACAGCAAGGCCGCACCCTGCCATATCGAGGCAACGAAATATCAGCTATCATGCGAAAATGGATTTGGCAAGCACAATCGCATGGCAAGGGACGGGGCATCGCTGCTGGTTTCCGGCACTGTTTTATCGAGGAAAATGTGTGCGTTATAACCCATTGTCAAAGCACTCGGAACCGATGCACGTCTGCTGATGGTTCAACCGGAAATAAAACCCCTTCTGCTGCATCAACCCCTCGTGGGTGCCGGTTTCGATGATGCAGCCCCGATCGAGCACCATGATTCTGTCGGCTTGCCTGATCGTGGAGAGCCGGTGGGCGATCACGATGGCGGTGCGCCCGCGGAGAAGAGCGCCCAGGGCATCCTGAATATCTTTCTCGGTGCGGGAATCGATGTAGGAGGTGGCTTCATCCAGAATAATCAGTTCCGGCTGGCTGGCAAATGCCCGGGCGATGGAGATCAGCTGACGCTCGCCGCTCGAAAGGGAGGCCCCACCACCCGTAAGAGGCGTTTCGATGCCCTGGGGCAGCCGCGCGACGAGAGGTGCACAATTGGAGGCGGTGAGTACCGCCTCTATCTCCCTGGTCGAGGGATGCGCCTTGCGGCGCCAGATGTTGGCCTTGATGGAATCCGAGAAAAGAGTCGGGTCCTGGGTTACCAGGGCCAATTTCGATCTTACGGCACCGGGGGGGATGGATCTGGCATCGCGGCCATTCCAGAGAATTCTGCCGCTGTCTGCATCGTAAAAGCGCGTGATGAGGTTGATGATGGATGTCTTGCCGGAACCCGTGGAGCCGACGATCGCGACGGTTTCCCCCTCACGAACGTGCCAGCTGAGGTCCTTGAACAGCGGTTCACCGGGAAGATAGGCAAAACCGACGTTTTCGAAACGCAGTTCTTTGAACGGTTCCCGCACGTGGATATCCGCCGGAGAATGCCCACCGGTTGTGTCGACTGCCCGGCGTGCTTCTGTGCCTTCCGCCTCTTCTCTGCTGTCCATGATGAGAAAAAGACGCTCGGCGGAAGCCATGGCATTCTGCAAAAGATTGTACTTTTCGGCCAGATCCCTTATGGGCCGAAAGAACATGCGCATGTAGGAGATGAAGGCCACCAGCACACCGAGGCTGATGCTGCCGCCCATGACGCTCCGGCCACCGAAAAATATCACCGCGGCAAGCGTGGCCACGCCGAACACCTCGATCAGCGGCATGAATATGGCCAGCACGTGAATTTCACGCATGCCGGCCCGATAATTTTCATGATTCAGGACCGCGAATTCATCCACATTGTTCTGCTCGCGCCCGAAGGCCTGAATGACCTTGAGGCCCTCGATGGTTTCTGAAAATTTGGTGTTGATTTCGGCGACTTTGATCCGGATCGTTCTGAATACGTCCCGAATGCGGCGGGAGAACAGCAGGGCCGACCAGATCACCAGGGGAAAGACGGCAAAAGATGCCAGCGCCAGCCGCCAGTCCATGGCCAACAGCACGGCGGCAATCCCCGCCAGCAGAAAAAAGTCTTTGAACACGAGTGAGATGACGGTCGTGAAAAGCTCGTGCATGTTCTGAATGTCATTGGTTGCCCTGGTCACCAGGCGTCCGACCGGGTTTTTAGTGAAAAATGAGATCGCCATGCCCTGAATGTGACGAAATAGAGCCATTCTCAGGTCGTGCATGATCATGTGGCCGGTATATTCCATCACCATTTTTTGGATAAAATTGAGTCCGAAATTGAGAGCGATAAGCACAAGGAATAAAAGCGCCATGAGGCTGACGCCCACGATGTCACCATGCCTCAGTCGTACGATCTCCTCAACCGGCAATTGTTTCAGATCGGCATACCGGATCACGGTCCGGGAGGCTTGCACCGAAAAGAGGTGCGGGTGTTTCGCCACCACCGCCTGTACGGCGGGCTGCTGCCGGTCAACTTCCAGCAGACGCTCGTTTTGTTCGGCGGCTGCTCTATGGGAAGAGCCGGAATCGTGTAAAACAGGCACGATGTACCGGTCGATGGTGACCTTGGTGATGTACGGGACCGCCAGATCGAGGAGGGTGATCAGTACAACCAGCAGAATGGAGGCCACTATCAGGCGACGGTAGGGTCTGGAAAAGGGATAGAGCCGTCCGATCAGCTTGACGTCATACGCTTTGCCCAGGATTCGCTCTTCGAAATATCCGGTGTCATGGCGCATGGGTGATCTCCTGCAGACGGTATGTCTGCGCGTAATAGCGGTTGCGGGCCATGAGTTCATCATGGCTGCCGTACTCCGTTATTTTTCCATTTGTCAGAACGACGATATGGTCGGCGTGGCGAACGGCCGACAGCCGATGGGACGCCAGAATCGTTATCTGCGGGCCTTTCAGGGTCTGCAGGGTTTGAATGATCCGTTGTCCGGTTTCGGCATCCACCTGACTGATAGGATCATCCATGAGGAGCAGGGGACGGTTGCTGACCAGGGCGCGTGCCAGGGCAATGCGTTGTTTCTGGCCGCCGGACAGGATGACCCCTTTTTCTCCGACGATGGTTTGCAAGCCTTTGGGGAACGAGGACACGCTTTCATCCAGGGCCGCCAGGTTCAGGACCTCCGAAAGGTCGCTGTCGCTGATGGAAGGGTCGCCCAGGGTGATGTTGTCCGCGATGGTTCCCGCGAACATGAACGGTTCCTGGGGGACGAGGGCAATTCGATCTCTGAGATCGGCCAGGCGCAACACGCGGATATCCCGGCCGTTTAGAGCGATACGTCCCCGGGTTGCATCATAAAAGCGGGGGACCAGGTTGATCAGCGTGGTTTTGCCGCCTCCCGGCGGTCCAACCAGGCCCAGAGTCTCCCCGGGTTCGATGGAAATACAAATGTCGGACAGCGCGGGCGGGCCCTCCGCGGTGTAGGCAAAGGAAACCCTGTCGAAGAACAGTCCGGTGTTCAGCCTTCCCGGGGCCACTGCGTCGGGCCTGTCGGCAATCTGCGGCACGGTTTTCAGAATGGTGTTGATACGCTCCAAAGAGGCTCTCCCCCTTTGGATGAGGTTGGTTACCCATCCCATGGCCATCATGGGCCAGGTCAGCAGCCCCAGATAGCTTATGAAAGCCACGAAGTCCCCGGGCGTGATTTCCTGCATGATGGTCTGACGGCCGCCGAGATACAACACGATGGCAAGGCTCAGGTTGGAAAAGAGCAGCATCATGGGAAAAAAGGAACCGGTGACCCTGACCAGTTTGAGATTTTCGTCCACATACTGCTTTGAAATCCTCTCCACTTTGAGCGCTTCCGTTTCTTCGTTGTTGTAGGCCTTGATGATTCGAATACCGGCGAAGCGTTCCCTGACGCTTTCGGTAAGGTCTGAAAAGGAGCCCTGCACGTTGCGATAGCGTTCATGCATCCGCTTGCTGAAATAGCGGGTTCCCAGGACGATCATGGGCATGGGAATTAGCACGAAGGCCGTCAGCTTCAGATCGATCCAGGCCATGAAGCCGATGGCCGCGGCCCCGAGAACAATGGCGTCGTTAATCGCCACAAGCCCCATACCGGTGGCCATCCTGACCTGCTGAATGTCGTTGGTTGCGTGGGCCATGAGATCGCCGGTGGATGTTTTGTCGAAATAGGATGCAGAGAGCGCCTGGACATGGGTGAAAAGCCTGTTGCGCAGCCCCTCTTCGACACGACGGGAGGTTCCAAGAAGGAAACGGCGCCACAGGTAGCGGAAACCGCCGATCAGGAGACCGATGGCAAGGAGGCAGCCGGCGTACACCGCGAGGTCGCGTGCGGTGGCGTTGAAGGCGGTCAAATTGTCGATGGCGCGTTTGATGACCCGGGGAACGATTAGCTGAAGAAAATCGACCAGGATCAGGCAGGCAAACCCCAGCAGGATGATCAAACGGTTTTCGACGAAATAGGGTTTTATCAGTGCTGTTGCTTTCATATAGCGGTTGTCCTGGTTTGTTTTTCTCCTGAAAAAGATTTCTCCACCATATATGAGAGGTTTCCAGGGTTCAAGGATTCAAGTGAAATAGAGACGAGCTCATTGCTGACAGGTCATAGCCCATCGCGCGCTATCAGCCATGAGCTATGCGCTTTTTTCCACTTGACCCCTGGTCCCCTATCCGTTCGGCGCTAGCGTGGTTGGAAGAAAAAACGTTACGCATGGCGTGCATCCAGTACGGAATAGACTTATGGCAATCGGTGCAGCTAAAAGGGGTTGATTGCACGCATTGACCGCAAAACGAGCCGTGGGATTAGTGCGTAATATTGACGTCCAATTCGTTGACTTTCAACCGTAGTATTGTTAAATTAGGAAGTTATGGAATCGGGTAACGTCGTCGAATTTATAGAAAGCCAGAAAATAATGTGCGCCGTGGTTTTGGAGATAAAAAAGCTCCGCCTGAGGCTGCTCACGGAGACCAACCGTGAGGTGAAAATGCCTGTCAGCCGCCTTTCGCACAAGTGCGACAGTTATCTGGACCTTTCCATGGGAAGAGATAAGCTGGTTGCATCACTCAAGAAAATTGCCGACCGTCGCTCGGCGCTCATCGGCAGCATCGATGTAAAAGAACTCTGGGAAATTTTAAACACGGAACAGGAATGGATCGACCTGCAGACCATGACCGAGTTCTGCTTTTCGGGCAGCCCTACCCAGGACCACGAGTCTGCCGTCGTCAGGGCTTTCTTCAACGACCGGCACTATTTCAAATTCAAAGGGGACCAGTTCTTTCCTCTCACGGAGGAACAGGTCTGCAAGCTCGATGCCCGTGAAAAGAAAGAAGCGGAAAGGGCCAGGTTCATAGAGGCAAGCGGCCGATGGGTCAAGCGTCTTCTTGAGGCGGAGGCGCTTCCAGCGATATCTTCCCTTGATACAGAAAAGGTCCGCTGTGTCGATGTTTTGAAATCGGCTTTTCTTTTTGACAAGGAGAGTGCGCACTACCAGCTCGCTAAACAGATTCAGGGTGTGGCCGGTATCGAAAGCAGAGACAAGCTGTTCAATCTGCTGGTCAGGTTGGGAGTCTGGGACAGGAATGTCAACCTGGAGTTCCTCACCAACCATATTACCGAGGATTTCCCGGATGCCGTCAAGGAGCTGGCTGAAAAAAAACTAAAGGAAGCATTCTACTCCAAGCCCAGGCCGACGGGCGGTAGACAGCGCAAGGATTTGACAGACATTCCCCTCATCACCATCGACGGCCAGGCGACCTTGGACTTCGACGATGCATTGAGCTTGGAGACGATCGACGGCCATTACCGGCTGGGCATTCACATATCGGATGTGGCGCATTTTATAAAAAAGGACGACGCCATCGACCGTGAAGCGTGCAACCGGGCAAGCTCCATATACACCCCTGATCAAAAAATCCCCATGCTGCCCACTCCGCTGGCAGAGGGCCTCTGCAGTCTGCGGGCGGACGAGATCAGGCCGGCCATCAGCGTTCTCGTCAAATTGACGCCTTCCGCCGAAATCATGGATTACGACGTGGTGGCGAGCCTGATAAAGGTTAAAAAACAGCTTTCCTACTATGATGCAAACATGTTGGCCGAAGAGGACAAGGAAATTCAGGCGCTTGTCAATGTCGCCAGCAAATTCAGACAGCGCCGACTCTCCCAGGGGGCGCTCCAGATAACCCTTCCGGAGATAAACATCTGGATAAACGACGAAGGCGAACCAATGCTCAACAGGGTCAACCGGGAGAGCCCTGCCCGGATGCTTGTTTCCGAACTGATGATCATGGCCAACTGGTTGATGGCCAAGTTTCTGGAAAAAAACGGGGTGCCGGCAGTCTTTCGCTCACAGCCGCCGCCCAGGGAGCGCCTGTACCGAAATAACGAGGGCAGCCTCTATCAGAACTGGATGCAGCGAAAACTGTTGAGCCGTTTTTCGCTGGGAACCGCTTCCCAGCACCATTCCGGGTTGGGGCTGGATGCATACGTAACGGCAACATCCCCTATCCGCAAATATTTCGACCTGGTAACGCAGCGGCAGATACGGTCCGTTTTGGCAATGGACGACGCCTATCTGCCGCAGGAGATTCAGACGATCATCCAAACCGTGGCACAATCCATGGGCGGCGTCTCTAGAATGCAACACAGTCGCAACCGGTATTGGCTGCTTAAGTATCTCGAGAAAAAAACCGGAGAAAAAACCGAGGCCGTGGTCCTGGGGCGACGAAGAAACAGTTATCTCATCCTGCTGAAGGAATACATGGTCGAGTGCAGCCTGCCCCTTTCGCAAGGCATCGAACTGAAGCCCGAAGATCTGGTGCAGGTAACGCTGCAGCACGCCAACGCGAGAAACGATATGCTGTCGGTTTATATTGGATGACCTTTATCCCACGGTTGTTCAGCCACGGGATGAACGGCGAATCACGCTGTCGGCTTTGGCGGGGGCGAACCCCTGCTGCGCATAACATCGTTTCTGAGCGGTGAGGAATGCCGGAATATGAAGCACAACCTGATTGTTCATTGTTTGCTCGTTGTTTTTTTCCTTACGCTTTCAACGGCCGTGGCAAGCGAAACCGTGGAACCGGTTGGAAATATCACTTCCATGAAAGGCCGGTTGCAGGTGAAAAAAAAGGATGGCCGGGTGTGGCTCGATGCCGAACCGGACCAGGGTGTGTTTTATGGCGATGCCATCCGCACCGGGGATGAAAGTGAAGGCATCGTCACCCTGGTCGACGAAAGCGTTATCAGGGTTCACGCGAACAGCCAGATCATAGTGAACACCATTATCTCACCTCTGGAAAAGAAAAATTCGATTCTGTTGTTTTTCGGGAGGGTGTGGAATAAAATCAGCAAAAAGGCGCTGCGCAGAAAACTGTTCGAGGTGCAAACGCCGACCGCGGTTTGTGGGGTGCGCGGCACGGACTTCGAGACGGGGGCCTATGAGGACGGCACGACCCTGGTGCGGGTGAACAGCGGCGAGGTGAGCGTCGGCAATGAAGCCCACCGTACCATGGTGGGCGCAAACCAGGGAACCCGCCTTTCCTACGAAGACCGCGAGATCAGAATCGAAACAGGCTTCCAGCCGGACTGGGAGGCGAGCAGCGCAGCGGGCCGCAAAAACCTCTTTGCCGATGGTGAAAAATATGGCACATATGTCAACTCTGAAATTTACAGGCAGCGGGATTACCTGAAAAGCCTGGTGGCTCGGGTTGCGGACTTGTCGGAAGAAAAAAAACGTGTCAAGACTGCCGCCGAAACCGCTCGGAGAAAAGGCGACGATGCCGCCTACACAGCCCGGGAGAGGGAGCTCGAACAAATCAATCGGGAATTGGGCGACCTCAACAAAAAAATTGCCTACACCGGCGGAAGGCTCGAGTGCCAGTTCGGTCTGTTTTCCCACTACGGCTACCTGGCAAAGGACCCGGAGCTTTCCCGCTACTTCAACGGAAAGGAATTCATCCTCAAACAATTGGACAATATCGAGATGATTCAGGCTGAGTTCGATGCCATGATCGAAGAGGGGATGAAGATGTCCATGGAGGACATGGAAGACTTGATGGATGAGATGCGACAGAAGGTTCGGGATCATAAAACCAGCAAAAAAGATGATCTCTTCAACCAACTGTAACATCGCTGGAAGCGATGTTATTAAACGCGGCTGCGCCGCTGGAAAAAACACTTCTTTAATAAAACCTAGATCGAGCGATTTTCGGGTTTGCCGCGGGTGCGGTGAACCCCTAAAATCCCGACTTGTCCGGCGAAGCTCAAAGAGCGAAGACTGAAGGTTTTCAAATTTTAAGAACTCAAATAGATTTTATCCTTTGAAAATATGATCATTTTTATCATTCTTAAAATTTGAAACGCTCAACTTAGGTAAAATGTAGGATAGCAACATTATGGGCATCCAGGAAAGAAAAGAGCGTGAAAGGGAAAGGCGGCGTCAGCAGATCATCGTTGCCGCCAAAAGGGTTTTTACGGAAAGAGGCTTCAACAGAGCCACAATGGAAGACATTGCCAAGGAGGCGGAGCTCAGCCCCGGAACGCTCTATTTGTATTTCAAAAACAAGGAAGAGCTTTACGCCTCGCTGTCCCTGCGCATTCTCCAGTATCTGGGCATAAGGATCGACCATGTGGAAAATGAAGGGGATTCGGATCCGTTGGCCAAGCTGGACAAACTCATCGAGGCCATGTACGACGTGTACGATTTCGACCCCATGATGATCATCAGCATGTTTCATCTGCAGTCGAGCGAGACCCTGAAAAACCTGTCGCCTCGATTGAAGGCGGAGATCAATAGCCTGTCGAAAAAATCGATCGCCTCCATTGCAGATATTTTCGAGGAGGGCATCGAAAAAGGCGTGGTCGTCGATCGGCACCCGATGGCGCTGGCCGATACGTTCTGGTCGCTGTTTTCAGGGATCATCCTGTGGGAGTCGAGTAAAAAAATCATCGACGGCAGGAAGGACTACCTAAAAGAAACCCTGAAGACCGCGTTTGGCATATTCCGCCAAGGTATCATCGTAGCTGATTGAAGCAAGCCCCTCTTCAAGGGTAGTGCCTTCACTCGGATGGGCAATGCGGCTACGCCCGTTCCCGCCCGGTTTTCGTTACACCCACCTGAATCGCGATGGCGGCCGCATTTCCTGCCGTTTGCTGCAGGGAATGTTCAAGATAGACGTTTTATCGAGGACGATTGTCAAAAGCCTGTTTCGTTGGCAATTGGCCGGGGGCAATTGGTGTTTTCCGCTTGACTCTACAATGCGTTTTCCTTATAGTGCTGCTTTATAAAAATACCAAAAAATTCAGACGCTATTAGAAGCCGTTCTAAAAATAGGACGTTGGCTCAAAGTCAAGGCGGCTTTTAGTTATAACCCGCAGGAATAGGTGGCGTATGTTGAGACCTGGAAGTGAAAACCGACACAGAGACTGGGCCAAAAGATATTGTTGAGATCGTTTCTATTTACCGGAAGGCTCTAATGAAGTTTTTAACGGCTGTAGCCAAATGGATCGACACCCTGAACGAATGGGTGGGCCGCGGGGTGGCCTGGATTACCCTGGGCCTCGTGCTGGTGGTTTTCGCCGATGTGGTTATGCGCTACCTGTTCAACACCAGTTTCGTTTTCACCCAGGAACTGGAATGGCACCTGTTTGCATTCATTTTTCTGATCGGGGGCGGTTACACCCTTCTGCACGACGGGCACGTCCGCGTGGATATTATCTACCAACGCTTGGGTTTCAAGGGCAAGGCCTGGGTGAACCTGATCGGTGTCATTCTGTTTCTGATACCCGGTTGCGCCATGATTATCACAACGTCCTTCAAATTTGCGTATACATCGTTTTCCATTATGGAAGGGTCGCCGGACCCCGGGGGCATCCCGTTCCGCTTCGTTCTCAAGGGGTGTATCACCGTCGGGTTCATCCTGCTGCTCTTGCAGGGGATTTCACTGGGGCTTCACAGTCTGCTGCAAATACTGAACGTTGAGAAGCCAGAGGAGGCGGCCTGATGGACTATTTAGCCGCCTGGATGTTTCTGGCACTGACAATTCTGCTTCTGGCCGGTTTCCCGGTGACCTTTACACTGCTGGGAACGGCACTGACATTTGGAATGATCGGTTTTGGCTGGGATTTTTTCAACCTGCTGCCGCTGCGTATCTGGGGCCGCATGCAGAACGTGACCCTGGCGGCCGTGCCGCTGTTCGTGTTCATGGGGGTCATGCTGGAGCGTTCCGGCCTGGCTGAAGACCTGCTGGACACCATGGGACTCCTTTTCGGTCGTCTCCGGGGCGGGCTGGCCGTATCGGTTGTCGTGGTGGGTGCTCTTCTGGGAGCCTCGACCGGTATCGTGGGCGCCACCGTCGTCACCATGGGGCTTTTGGCCGTGCCTACCATGCTGAAACGGGGCTATCAGAAAGAGCTGGCCACCGGAACGGTGTCGGCCTCGGGTACACTGGGGCAGATCATTCCCCCCAGCATCGTGCTGGTGCTCATCGGGGACATCGTGGGCGTGTCCGTGGGCGATCTTTTTATCGGTGCGGTGCTACCCGGTCTGCTGCTGGTGGGGCTATTCATCGTTTATATTTTAATCGCCGCCTTTTTGCGCCCGGGTGTGGCGCCGGCCATTTCAAAAGAGGAGCTGGCCCAGATATCACCCGCTCAGATGGTGAAACGGGTGGGAAAGGCCCTGTTTCCGCCCCTTTTTCTTATGGTTGCCGTTCTGGGTTCCATTTTCAAGGGCATTGCTTCTCCAACCGAGGCCGCCGCTGTCGGGGCCGTTGGGGCGACTTTGCTGACCATACTCAACCGAAAGTTTAACATGGCTATTCTCAGGGAAGTCATGAAATCCACCACCATGCTGACCTGCATGGTCTTCATCATTTTGTGCGGTGCAGCCGCATTCGGCCTGGTGTTCCGGGGGCTGGGGGGAGACACCATTGTCAGGAATTTCTTGAGCGGGATTGCGCACCAGTACAGCCATGGCGCTGTTCTGGCCATTGTGATGACCCTGATCTTTTTTGTCGGTTTTTTTCTTGATTTCATCGAGATTACCTTTATTCACGTGCCGGTTCTGGCGCCCATCATGATCGATTTCGGCTACGACCCGGTTTGGTTCTGCATTCTTTTGGCGGTAAACCTGCAGACGTCCTTTTTGACACCGCCGTTCGGTTTTTCGCTGTTCTACCTCAAGGCGGTCACGCCGCCCGAGGTGACAACCGGCCACATCTACCGGGGGATTATCCCCTTTGTTCTGGTCCAGATTATCGGTTTGGCCATTGTTGTGTTCTTTCCCAAACTGGCCACCTGGCTGCCCAGGGTGGTTTACGGCCCTTGACGTTGGCGGGTATATGGGATTAGATTGATTCTTAATGTGATTGAGGGCCTGGGTTTTCAGGACAGGGCCTGGTCTATGCGGTTCCGTTTTCGACTGTACCGCTTACCCAATATTATATTCATTCAAGGAGGTATCTATGAAACGACGTGATTTCCTGAAAAAGGCGGGTTTGGGGGCGGCGGCTGTAGCGGCGACGACCGTGAATGCACCGGCGGTCCTGGCAAAAAAGACCTATCGCTGGAAAATGGTCACCACCTGGCCTCCCAAGCTGCCCATCCTTCAGACCGGCTGCGAAAGACTGGCTCAAAGAATCGGGGAGCTTTCCGACGGCAGGATCCAGATCCAGGTGTTTGCCGGTGGCGAACTGGTGCCGCCCCTGGAGAGCTTTCAGGCCGTGTCCGACGGCACGGTTGAAGTGGGCTCCGGGGCCTCTTATTACTGGGCCGGAAAAGAGCCGGCCTGCCAGTGGTTTGCCGCGGTGCCCTTCGGCATGAATGCCCAGGGCATGTCCGCCTGGTTTCACGGTGGCGGCGGACTCAAACTGTGGGAAGAGGTCTATGCGCCCTACAATTTGGTTCCACGTCCGGGCGGGTCCACCGGCGTGCAGATGGGCGGTTGGTTCAACAAGAAAATCAACAGTATAGACGACTACAAGGGTCTCAAAATGAGAATTCCCGGTCTGGGTGGCAAGGTCGTTGCCAAGGCCGGCGGGACGGTGGTGCTGCTGCCCGGCGGTGAAATTTTCACCTCCCTGGAGCGCGGTGTCATCGACGCCACCGAGTGGGTGGGGCCCCTGCATGACTTGCGGATGGGGTTCTGGGAGGCCGCAAAATATTATTATTATCCCGGTTGGCATGAACCCGGAACCTATCTAGAGTACTTTTTCAACAAAAAGATCTTTGATTCATTACCGGTCGACTTGAAACATATCATCAACGCCGCCTGCATGGAAAACGAGCATTGGGTACTGGCCCAGTTCGATGCCCAGAACGGTGCGGCCCTTCAGACGCTGATCAATGAAAAAAAGGTTCAGGTGCTGCAGTTCCCGAAAAACGTGATGGATGCCTTGAAAAAACTTGCAAAAGAGGTTGTCGAAGAGGAAGCTGCCAAAACGCCGGCAGCCACAAAGGTAAACGAAGCCTTCAAGAAATTCCAGAAGCAAGTCGGCACATGGGCCACCGTTTCGGAAATGTCGTATTACAACACGATACAGCCGGATTTTCCGCTGAAGGCCTGATCCGCATGCATTAGAACCATCGGACCGTAAAACGGCCGGCCCGAATTTCAGGCCGGCCGTTTTCATTGGTTTTATATGGAAGACCAGCAGATGGCTGAAGCGTCCCTGTCTGCGTTATTCTTTTGGATGGCATCCGATGCAACCGGTGGGTCCGCTGGGCTGAAGCGGTTCTCTCAGGGTTGCCATGGATTTTTCGAGCTCTCTGTTGTGGGCTTTGATCTCCTTGTGACAGCCGATGCAGGTGCCGTGAAAAGCCGATTTATAGTAGCGCACAGCCTCCCCGGATTTGAGGCCCCCTTCAGGCACCGCCGTCAGATCGTGACAGCCGGCAGTAGTACAGGACAGGATTGCCGATTCCGCATCCCAGGTGTGGTGGCATCTCTTGCAGTTGAAGTCGAAATGAACAGAATGCGGGAATTCGACCTCGGAACGCTGGGTTTCCGCTCCCTCCGGTGCTTCCAGGCTAATGGATCCCATGGGAATACACATCGTGTCTTCAGCCTCATCGGCGGTAACCCAACCAATGCCGACAATCATCACCACTGCTACAACTAGCGCCAAGGTCTGTATTTTATGCATCCTTCTCCCCCATTTGACGAATATTTCTCCTCCGATTTAGAAGCCTGATATAATATTTCTTTTAAAAACTTTCAATAAAATTTTTCACACATTTCTTTTGGGGAGCGGTTATGGTATCTGAACCCATTCTCGAACTGCAAATACACCCGCTAACCATAAGGAATGAAAAAATTCGACATGGAAACATTTGACTTTGACAGGATCATCGACCGTCGCAATACCGGCAGCCTCAAGTGGGACCGGTACCACGGCAGGGACATCCTTCCTCTATGGGTGGCGGACATGGATTTCACGGCACCGCCCGCGGTGATCGATGCCCTTCGAAAAAGGCTCGATCATGGTGTTTTCGGTTACACGGTTCCCCCGGACGGCCTCGCCGAACAGGTCTGCGGGCGGCTGAAGAAAAAATACGCGTGGACGGTTCCTTCGGAAGCGATCGTATGGCTTCCGGGCGTGGTGAGCGGATTGAACCTCGCCTGCCGGAGCGTGGGTGAGGCCGGTGATCAAGTGGCTACCCTCACACCGGTGTACCCGCCTTTTT
>JAJDNW010000030.1 GCA_022340465.1 Deltaproteobacteria bacterium
CCATAACCCGCCTAAATAATTATATAAAACAGCTTTTATGACGTATAGCTCCAACAAATATGAACAAAAAGCTAATCATACAACTTGCAGAACCCTTCGACGCTAATTCTTTATCTAAACTGGCTGAAAAAACCTTTAGAGGGGCCTTCGCCAAACTGAATGATAAAGAGAATTTTGAAAATTATGTTGCTCGTTCATTTACGGAGAATCAGATTAGATCAGAAATCCTTGATAGTGCTTCCACCTTTTTCATAGCCAATTTGAACGATCAATGGGTGGGATACGCTAAACTAAACCAGGGCGTTCCACCGGATTGTGTAAACCAAATCCCATCTATTGAACTTGCCCGACTCTATTCTGTGCAAGAATATTTAGGTTGCGGTATAGGTCCAGCTTTGATGAAGGCTTGTTTAAACTATGCCCGCGAAAAAGATTATAAATCAATCTGGTTGAGCAGCTGGAAGAAAAACAACAGAGGAAATGCATTTTATACCAAAATGGGGTTTCAAATCATCGGTAACGCAACCTTTGCTTTAGGATCCGATATCCAAAACGATTATATTCTCTCAAAATCGTTAATTTGATATAAAGAGAGCCGATAATGAATGCGTTTGGTAATGATAATCCCAATGATATTTGTACTGCCGGTCACGAGTCGAACCTTACAGGGTGTACTATTTCAGGCAAATTAAAATGTAAATTAAATGTGGCTGATAGGTGTGTATCGTGTTGATCATGATGGGGTCGAATAGACGTTTGGAGAATACGCAAGACAAACGATATGGGGACCGGACAGCATACCAGAAATACATTCGTACAGTGCCGGTCCTTTTCCCCCTCATTCCAGTTTATAGTTTGAAGAACATTCGCGTATTTTTAGAGTGAGAGGTGGCTTAAGCCTATAATCAAGTGATAGATGCAAAGAGATAATATTTTGAAATGCCTAATGTTGAACCGAGATAGCGAGCGTATTCCCTGCAGCTTGCTGCAGGGTAAGCGAGCGAATCATAATTGATAGAATTCCTTACGGTGAAGATTCCCCTTGCGTTTGCTGCGGGGAGCGTTCAATTGTGAAATTTCTCGTTCCAAAGACTGTCCCAAGCCTGGATCAATGCTATGAGTTACAAATTTCAGCATACGATATTCTTATGCATTTTAATGGCAGCTTCAATCATTTCAATGGGACCACAAGCTATGGCAATAGAAAAGCCTTCCTATAGTGTGATAGCAACCGAAGGCAACTTCGAATTACGTAAATATTCAGCCTATATCGTGGCAGAGACCTACGTGGAAGGCGACTTCGAAGCGGTTGGAAGTGAAGGCTTTAGACGTTTGGCGGATTATATCGGCGGAAAAAACCGAAAGAAGGCATCCATTTCAATGACTGCACCCGTCAGCCAGAAGCCGGCATCCGAAAAAATTGCCATGACTGCCCCAGTCAGCCAAGCACAGGAGAATGGTCGCTGGCGAATAGCATTCATGATGCCATCCGCTTATACAATGGAGGCGCTGCCAATTCCTGATGATGACCGGATTGCGTTGAAGAAGGAGAAAGAGAAAACAGTCGCAGTTCTTCGTTATTCGGGGACGTGGGGAAAAAAACGATATATGGACCATGAAAACAAACT
The DNA here is from genome assembly GCA_022340465.1 of Deltaproteobacteria bacterium. Taxonomy (NCBI): domain Bacteria; kingdom Pseudomonadati; phylum Myxococcota; class Myxococcia; species Deltaproteobacteria bacterium. The sequence continues at coordinate 1,629 of JAJDNW010000030.1, forward strand.
GATGGACTGGATATCCACAAAAGGCTGGGAAATTATCGGAGCTCCAGTGTGGGCGCGATACGATCCACCTTTTATGCCATGGTTTATGAGAAGAAACGAAATTTTGATTCCGGTGCAAATCCAATAAATCATAGAAGAATATCGATATTATTCTTAAATCAGGTTATACTGTTTATGATGTCAATCAAGACTAATTATAATGCGGTTTAAAATTGGAGGATTGATAATTGGAAACTCTAATTAAGGGTCGAATGGGGATTGCATTATGCCGGGAGTAGCAGGACGTGTGGCGTTGGTTACGGGTGCTGGACGTGGAATTGGGCGGGTGGCGGCTGAACTGCTTGCCTCACGAGACGCAAGGGTAATGGCTGTTGCGCGCAGCGAGAATGAATTACAGACGCTGGGTCTCGAATATGTTGTCGCTGATCTGGGTACACCTGAAGGTTGTTCACTCGCGGTGAAGGAGACGCATGATCGCCTGGGTCCAGTTGAAATTCTAGTGTGTAATCATGGTATTGGTTCGGCTCTTGAGCGTGTGATCTGGGAGCAGGATCCGGCACTCTGGCGGGAAACGATGCAAATCAATCTGGATGGACCTTATTTTCTCTCAAAGCTAGTTGTCAAAGATATGATTGAGCAGAAATACGGTCGGCTTGTATTTACGAGTTCGACAGCAGGTCAAGTTGCGGAATACGCCAGCAGTGCTTACAACAGTTCAAAACACGGCCTTTTAGGCCTGATGCGTTCAGTTGCACAGGATGCCGGGCCGCATGGCGTAACGTCCAACGCTGTGCTACCCGGCTGGGTACGAACACAAATGGCTGAGATTTCTGCCCAAGCCGAAGCTGAGCAGCGCGGTGTCACCCCGGATGAGGTGTGGGCGGAAAGAGCTGCGCTCTATCCCGCGGGCCGGGTGGTAACACCCGAAGAAGTGGCCGAGGTGATCGCCTTTCTGGCTTCTGAAGAATCCAGTGGTGTTAATGGGGAAGCCATTACCGTAGCCCTTGGAAGCATATGGTGAAATAAAATTGGCGATTGCGTGTACGGCCCTGATAAAAAGTTGCTGGGGCACTCGAGAAAAGTAACTCTCCCTTTTTTACAAAATTGTGATTAAAATACTATCTGTACCGGTATATGGAGGTTGTTCCGTGCCAAAAATGCGCAAATATCACAGATGTTTTGGCAGGCTGATTACCTTAGGAAATCTCCATAATTACAGATAACACAATCATTGGTCTTGTGTTTTCGAAGCCGGTGTCGAACTTGTGATACCACGATTGTTGAGAAAGAAGAGCTGGGCCTAAATACAATAGAATGTTTCTAACGAAAGGTCGCTGCCATGGTTGAAGCTATTGCCAAACTGTTGAAGGTGTTGAACTCGGAAAACGAACCCGGCCAGATCAGTCTGGCGGTTTGCCTCTCCATGATAGCCGGACTTACGCCGTTTTACAGCCTGCACAACTTGTTGGTTCTGCTCCTGGTTTTTCTCATCAGGGTCAATGTCAGTTCTTTCATACTCGGATTTATTGTTTTTTCCGGAGCGGCATTTCTGCTGGATCCCCTCTTCCACAAACTGGGCCTATGGGTGCTGACCCTCCCTGGCCTTGAAGGGCTCTGGACCGTACTTTACGGGCAGGTACTCTGGCGTATGGAGGGATTCAACAACTCCATTGTCATGGGAAGCATCCTGGTGTCGCTGTTGCTTGCGGTTCCGCTGTTTTTTGGCCTCAATGTGATCATCCGCAAATATCGTCAACACATCCTTGAACGGATCCGAAAATTCAAAATCGTCAAAATCCTCAAAGCATCTAAATTTTATGAAATATACGAATCGGCTACGGCCTGGGGAGGAAAAGCATGAAAAAATGGATCCGCTGGCCTGGCCTGATAGCATTTGGTGTGGTCGTCTTTATCCTGGTTGGCTTTTGGTGGCTGCTGATCGACAACCTTATTAAGGGCTGGATCGAAAAAGGCGGCACCCGGCTGGTGGGAGCCAAGGTCGAGCTCGGCAAGGCTGATCTTAAACTTGCCCCGCTTGGTTTGGTACTGGAAGACCTTCAAATCACCAACCCCAAACAGCCCATGACTAACATCCTGGAAGCCGGCAGCATCGGCCTATCCATCGAAGCGAGCCACTTGTTGCGGCGCAAGCTGATCGTCAGCCTCATGACTGCGGATAATTTACGCTTCGATACAAGCCGTAAAACGTCGGGCGTTGTTGCCCAAAGGAAACCCTCTTCAGAAACGTCGGAGCAGGCAGGGGACACAACGTCCGATGCCTTTAAAATGCCGTCCCTGGCCGTGCCGGACGTCAAGGAAATCCTCTCAAGAGAGGAACTCCGGACCGTGATAGCTGCCAAAGAACTAAAAAGAGGCCTTGATGATTTCAAGGAAAAATGGCAGAAGCGCCTGGACGAACTGCCGGACCAGGACACTTTCGAACAGTATGAAAAAAGGCTCGACAAAGTCAGCAGCGCCAAAAAGAGCATTACGGGCGTCCTGGCCGCAACCGGAGAAGCCAAAGCCGTATACGATGACGTCAACCAGGACCTGCAGGAACTGAAAAAAGCTGAAAAGGATTTCGAGAAGGAGCTTGCATCCCTGAAAAAGCAGGCTGCCCGGTTAAAGAACCTGCCCGCGGAGGACTTTCGGCGTCTCCGGGACAAATACAGTCTGTCATCCCAAGGGGCCGTCAATATCACACAGATGCTTTTCGGCGACAAAGCCGGCCGCTATCTGAAACTGTTTCTCGATGGGTATCACATCATCAAACCCCTTCTGGAAATGCGGCCCGCGACTCCGGAAAATCAAAAAGTTGTACAACCTGCCCGAAGTAAAGGCGTGGACGTTCATTTTGCCACCGACAATCAACCCCCGCCCTTCCTGGTGCGTCTGGCCAAGGTTTCCGCCACCATCCCGTATGGAGACATTTCCGGTGAAATCCAAAACCTGACACCCTTCCAGGCTTTTTTGGGGAAACCGCTTATTTTTTCATTTTCAGGTCAAAACCTTCAGGACCTGCAAAAGGTAAACATCGATGGCGTGTTGAACCACGTCGACCCCTCAAAGGCGTCCGACAGGGTTACGGCGGTAGTCGAGGGGCTTAAGGTTGGTGAAAAGAACAAACAGCAGCCCGTCTACCTTGAAAAAGGACTGGCTGACCTGGAGCTTGCAGTGGCAGTGGTCAAAGGCCGTATCGATGCGCAGCTCCAAGCTGATGTTTCTTCGGCAAGCATCGCAACCGCCAATTATTTTGGTGAAGGACAACTAGCGCAGACCCTTCAAAAGGCTCTGTTAGGCATTTCTGCCTTTAATGTGCAGGCTGACATCGAGGGCAACATCGACGATTACCGCGTCAGCCTTTCCTCGAATATTGACGACGTGCTGAAAGACGCCATGGGTAGACAGCTTAAAAAGCGGGCAGGCGCATTCGAAAAAAGCCTCAACGATGCCATTGCTGAAAAAACAAAGGAACCCTTGGCTGAAAACAGCCGTCGGATATCAGGCCTGGATTCGATTGAAGATGAGTTGACATCCCGCCTGGGTCAGGGGGTCGCCGTGCTAAAGGGCGCCAATTAATCAGAGGCCAGAGATCAGAGGAGGTTAAACTAAAAAAAGCGTTGCTTGATGTGGCATTCAACGGGCTTCTCTGATGTTCGGGTATACGGCATTCTGAGAAGTCCTTTTTGTTATAGCCAGTCTTTTAATCTCTATGAAAATAACACGAATTATTGAAGGGTGACAGATGTCTAATGAAAGAACTTCAAAGCTTTGGGTTGTCAATGTAATGTGCTTCATCCTCTTTGTGGCGTTAACTTTTACTGGCTTGCTAAATTGGCTTGTTTTGCCGAGAGGGTATGAAGTGCGGGGCAGTTTTTTGGTTTCTTTAAGGCATTTTTTCATTGCTATTCATGAGTGGGCTGCACTGATGTTCATAATTTTAACCGCAGTTCATATCGTCTTGCATTGGACCTATATAAAAATTAATTTGAAAAAATATGGTATCATGAATTAACGAACATTTTTAAAGTGCTAGAGATTTCTTGCAGATTAAAAACATAAAGTACCTGTCCCTAAAATTCTCCTACATGAATACGGCGGTTTTTTTCCTGATTGTGGTGGTGGGGTGCCATCTGATTTCTAAAACAGCGTCCAGAGGCGTGAAAATTGAAGATTCATACAACATATTGTTTGTTTAATGTCGATGGCCGCTATATGGTGTGGAAAGGGATTGACAATTTCTACCTTGAGTTGTAGGTATTTTGGACCGTTTACGATATGTGCAACAGACTGTTTGCCTGAAACATCCCGTTGTTTTTGAAATTGCGTTAAAAAAGTGCTTCGCTTTAGTAATCCTTTATGGAGAGGATAGCCCATCATGATCATAAGTTTCGTTAATCAAAAAGGCGGAGTCGGCAAAACCACCACGGCAATCAATCTGGCCTCTAGCCTGGTCAGGAGAAACCTTAGATTGGTACTGATAGACGCCGATCCCCAAGGCAGTGCCGCCACCTGGCGTGGCATCGAGAATAACCAGGCATTTGAGGTCTTGTACCGTCCAGATGAATTGACCCAGGGCGACATCGCGGCTTTGGAAAGCGCCTATGATAATGTCCTTATCGATGCGCCACCAGTGGCGGTTGAAAAAGTGGAGGCCGTTATTAGGGCCTCAGACCTGGTCATTTTGCCAGTGACTCCGAGTTCTCTGGATCTATGGTCCTGCAAGGAGATCTTGGACCGGATGAGCACCAAACCGGAGGTGCGGCTTAACAATAAGGTCAGGCTCCTTATCAACCGGAAGATCCCGGGCACCCGAGTCGGTCGAGAGATGCGTCAGGCCTTGGGCACATTTGACAGGCCCGTCTTTGAAACAGAGTTGTGTCAAAGGGTGGCCTATATCGATGCCATGATATACGGTGTGTCGGTGATGCAGTTCGCACCCGGTAGCAAGGCCGCCAGTGAAATTGAGCAATGGAGCCAGGAAGTAGTCGCGTTAATAAATGAGGAAATGACCGGGGAAGATGACAGTGACAATTCCATTGCAGCGCTTTATCGGGAAGAGACCGACAATATACTTTTTCGCAGTTTTCAGAATCGTTTATAGATCTGTCGATACAGGAGGTAGGGATGGCCAAGTTAAAAAAACGCAAACTGCGCTGGAACGCTTCGGAATCCCAGCAAGTAGTTGGGTACCGGATCTATTGGGCAGAGGCCGGAGAGGTGGGATACGACTCCCCTTTTGCGGATTTGGGCAATGTTACTGAGGTGGTACTGCCGGATGAAGTGGAAGGCTTTTCACCCAAAGGTGATCCTGTGGAATTTGGAGTCGCGGCTGTAGATGAATTGGGAAACGAATCAGACCTTGTTATTTTAAAGGCACCCTATCAATTCAGAATCCCCTCGGCACCCGGAGATTTGCGGATTGAGCCCTTGAATGAATTTCACACGAAGGGGGAAGAACCTGAAGTTGAAAAGCCGAACGATTCCAAATTCTTGATCGCTAAGGGTGGTGACTCCATGACTGAAAGTGGAGCGTCGTCCTCGCCCATTGACGCAAAAGACGAAACGAAGCAATATTTTGCGAAACTTTACGAGAACCCCGAAATCTAAGAACTTCCAAAATGACACCGCCCCAATATTTTGCGGCTTCTATAATTGAGGTGTTCGGCCACTAAACGAAGTAGCAGCCTTCTTATTCAAGTGCCGTTTTTATTCGGAAAGATGTTAATGTATCTATTTTATATCGCATCGAAATCATTATGACCACTAGCTTGAGTTTCGACATACGCAGGCAGCCGGATGTCACCACCTGTGGCCCCACCTGTCTGCACGCCCTTTATCGGTACTACGGCGACTCAATCGAGCTGGATGACGTCATTGCGAGGGTATCACCGTGGCAGAAGGGCGGCACCTTGGCAGTCTACCTGGCCATCCACGCCATACGCCGGGGCTATGGCGCGACCATTCTGCCTTACAATTTGACCGTGTTCGACCCGACATGGCGTGATATCGGTTCACGACAGATGGCACGAAAACTGGAAGCCCAGTTGCTTGACAAAAAGGGGTTGCCCGGTTTTGAGGAAGTTACCCATGCTTATCTGGAATACCTGGCCCTGGGTGGTCGCATCCAGTTCAGGGTGCTCACTCCGGCCTTGATTCGTAAATACCTCAAAGCGGGTATTCCCATTCTCACCGGATTGAGTGCCACCTATCTCTATGACTGCCCCCGTGAACGAGAGCACAATGGCGGCTTGGTGTACGACGACGTTAGGGGCGACTCCTGTGGACACTTCGTGGTCCTGTCGGGCTACAATAAGGAGAGCCGCCGCGTTCGGGTGGCCGACCCGTTGGTGCCTAACCCCATAGCCGACGGCCGCTACTACGACGTGGATATCTATCGCCTGGTGTGCGCCATCATGCTGGGCATTCTGACCTATGACGGCAATATGCTGATCATAAAAAAAAGTAAGCACCCACCGGCCAAAGGCAGGCGGACGCTTACTTTTTAAAAGCGGCGCAGCCGCGGTTCACAAATGCGTCTCAGGCGGATTTATTATTTGTTCTCCATTTTCTCCAGTTCACCGTGCATCTTTTCGGCATTGTTCCTGACATAGTCGCGCACCTTGGAGTCCAGTTCCTTGTAGTTGTCCAGGGCTTCCTTGAAGGCCATGAGGTCCAGTTCACACAGGGAGTACATGGTTTTGTCATCGGGATCCTGCCAGTGGTCGACGATGGTAGCACCGTGGAGGGTCGTTTTCGAAAAAGTTTTCAGGGCCTGCTCCACGTGCTGCTCTTCCGAGGAGGCGGACATGTCCCCGGCCGTGGTGGAGGCCATGTAATCCTTGGCCAGCACCGCCACATAGGTTTCGAGGGTTTTGGCGATTTCGGCACGCGCCCGGTTGTCGGCCGTGGAGAAAAGCAGGGCCTTGTTGCTGATACCCGAGGCTATGCCCACGCCGTAAAAAACCTGCCCCTTTTCAACGTCAAATGCACCGCTGCCTTTGTAAACCCACTCGGGCATCTCAGGCGCGTTCATTTTGGGAGTCGATGAACATCCCACCATGAGGAACAGTCCAACCGTCAACAGAACGCCAAGCGTCAACACATGTTTTGTTTTCATTTTTTTCTCCTTTTTTTGAAATCATCCATCATGTTCTTCATTTCATCCATCATATCTTCCATCTCCCGCATCCCTTCGAGCAACTCATCCATGCGGTAGGGTTTTTTCTCGGTCAGAATTTCTCCCTCTTTCGGGTTTTGAGCGATCAGATCATCTGCCGGCTCCTTTTCAATCGGCTGGGCTTGATCCGCCTTGCCGGGTTCGGATTTTTTTGGAGACGGCACCGGCTTTTCATCCTGCTTGACAAGGGGGGCGGGTTCTTCGGGCTGCTCTTTTTTTCCCTCGTTCGGCTCCGCTTCCTTTTCGGGGGGAGCTGCAGCCGTCTCGGGCATGCTCGTGGCTTTCTCTTCCGGTTCCACCGGCGTCGTCGTCACTTTTTGGGGTACGGCCGGCGCGGCATTGGGTTGCTTGGCGCTTTCATCCGGCTCTGGCTGTACGGCCGCGAAGCGGTATCCCTCTTTCTTGAGCCAGTTGAGGGCGACGCTGGAGCGGATGGAAAAATTGACATCCGTTATGGTGAGGCCGTCCGCTGCCTTGCGAGCGATCATGGAATTGATTCCGATCATGTCACCGGAACTGTCCAGGAGGGGGCCGCCGGAGTTACCCCGGTTGATGCTGGCATCCGTCTGGAAGAGATTTTTGCCGGAAACGCCTCCGTAGTTGGACCAGTAAGCGCTGATGACACCGCTGGTAAGGCTCCATAAACCTCCTTGTTCCGGATGGCCGATGGCGTAAACCTGTTCACCGATGTCCACCTTTTCCGAATCGGCGAAATTGACGGTTTTCAACGGTGTGTTGAAGCCGATAATTTTGATGAGCGCCAGATCCAGGGGAATGTCGTACGCCAGAATTTTTCCCCTGTAACCGTTGGCCAGGTCGGTTTTATGATTGCCGGTGACACGTTCGGGTTTCAGGAAAACGGAGATCTCCGTCAGGAGTTGAGTGGAGCCTTGCGGTTTGAAGAGGTGCGCATTGGTTATGACGAGGCCGTCTTTGCTGATAATGGAGCCGGTGCCGCCGCTGCCCTTGCTGCCTCCTTTGGAAGCAAAAATAAAAACAACCCCCGGTCCGGCTTTCTGGTAGATCTGTTTGGGGGAGTAAGCCAGCGTTTTCGGAGCGCCAAGCCAGCCGGCATAAATTACAAAAAACGTAAAAAACCATACCACCAAGCGTTTTGTCGTCACCAGCCGTCTCCTTTAATTGCGAATCACGGACCCGGGCGGGTCCATGTGTAAAGGGAATCGATATCCCAAGGAAGATTGCTCAGCCGCCGCCCTTATAAAATAGTATTAAATGCAATTGAAGTCAACCTTCATAGTTGCAACGGTGAGGTCAATTGAAAAGGCATACATCAAAAGGATTGACTGAACAGGCGATTTTTTGGTACTAATTAATATCATTGTAAATACAGCCAAATATTGATCGGGAGGCACGGTGAAGGCACTATCCATCCTTTTTTCGATTTTTCTGGCGCTGATTATGGCTGCATGCGCCTCGTCCCCTCAAAAAAATAACCGGGAAATGTCCGAGACGGTGACCCGGCCTGCGGAGAAGCGCACGCCCCGTTTTGCACGCTTTACCGATGTCGTGGATTATCTGGGGAATTCCTTGAACGAGGAACTCTACAGGCTGAAGGTGTCTGATGGCTTCTCGGCAACAGTCGGCACCGGCACCACAGGCGGTGCTCAGAAAACACCGGAGGAAGAGACCCGCGAGCGTGCCGACGACGTCATGGACGAACTGGACAGGGAAATTGCATCCCAAGACGGAGACGGCGGCCGGTCGGTTACCTCCAGTGAAAGCTATACATCGGAGGAAACATCCAACGTGGCCGGTGGCGGGGCCGCGGCAAATGAAAAGATGGTGATCGCCGTTGCCGATTTCGTCAACGATGACGGCAAGGTGTCCAAACTGGGGCGCAATGTTGCCGAGAGACTGACGCCCTATCTGACGCGGTCGGGACAGTTTCAGGTTCTTGAAAGGGCACTGATCGACAAGGTCATCGAGGAGCAGCAGTTCCAGGTGTCCGCCTTTGTGGACGAATCGTCCACCCGGGAATTCGGCAAGCTTTTGGGTGCCGAAGCCATCATTTCGGGGACGGTTTCGGAATTGGGACAAGCCTACTATTTCAATGCGAAAGTGGTCGACATCGCCTCCGGTCGACTGCTGACGTCCATCGATGTGGAGGCGGACCGCAGCGCGAGGCTGGCATCCCTGTATGCGGCCCCGCTGCCCCAACCCACCAGGAAAAAATCGAAAGCGAGAATTTTCCGCGCCAAAGGTATCGGCGTTCCCTCCGCCAAACACACCAATCCCACCCTGGCACGGACAATGGCGGCGCGGGCGGCCCAAGCGGATGCCATGCGCAACCTTGCTCAGGAAATCGAAGGGGCCAAAGTGAGTGCCCAGACCAAGGTCAAGGACTATATGACCGAGAGCGATGCCGTTTCCATCAACGTCAATTCCTATTTGAGGGGGGCCAGGGTCATCGGCAAAAACGAAATGCCCGACGGCGCCGTGGAAGTTGAAATGGAGGTGGAAGTCCCCGGGGAATTTTTTGACAGTTTACAAAAGGATTGATTCCAACGAACCGTTGGCATCAGTCCTTTTGCTTTCCGAAGAGGAGGCGCTCGATTTCCGCTTCCACGGCATCGGAGGCCTGGTAAGATATTTTTTCGAGGCTGCGGCGGCCCGCCTCGTCCCGGTCGGGGCCCGCTTCCTTCAGGGAAAGGTCTGCCCCACCCACCCTTTCTTGCGTTGACAGGTCGAAGATGGAAACGACGGCGCGGGATCGCGCGAAGATGAGACCCGAACCGGCGCTGGTGTCCAGCAGGGTGGCTTTCACTTCGCCGACGATGGCGATATCGGCGATTCCGGCCAACCCCTGCAGCTTTTTGTTCAGTCCCGGTCCGCCTCCTATGTCGTATGCATCCGGCATGCTGGAGCGGGGGATCTTCCTGACGACTTGAAGCTTGAGCTTTTCAAGCGACTGCACGATGCCGTTTTCAAGATACGAAGCGTGCCTCTGGGTGCCCAGGTTGTATTCGTTGATCACCACGGCGACGCGAACCTCTTCCACCGGCGGCAGCTCATAGGTAAAAAGGGCATAGGCCGGCGCGACAACGCTTTCCAACTCCTTCTGAATGGCGGGATCGGAGGGGTAGATGTTAATGACGGCCTTGATCTTGTTGAGCCGCTTCCCGGTGGGCCCCAGGTTGCTGACGGATGTTTCCACTATTCCGGCCTTGTCCGACCGGGTGCTCCGGTCAAGGTTGCCGGAACCGTCGAGCCAGACGAACCTTATGCCGACATCAGGCGCCGGCGCGTTGTCGTACAACACCTTCACCCGCAGGGGGTCACGCAGGCTGCCGCCGACGATGCCATGCTGGTGGTCTCCCTCGAGTTTTTGAATCGAAAAACCGGCCATCAAGCGGGTGGCGTCTTCCTGGGCACTTGACAAGGCGGTGGAGAGGTTCCTGTGGGTAAGCTCCGGGGCAATGACATTCAGATACTGGTTTTTCCTGACTGCAAGGATCAGCTTTTTAAAGGCCAGACCGTAGGCGGCAACCGCCCGATGGACCCCGGCAAGGGACTGCCCGCTTTTTTCTGCCTCGGCGATCAGGGTCGCCGCGTTGGCCTCCAGAACGGATATCTGCTCCGATATGCTGCTCCCCCTGGCCATGCGGTCCAGCGAGGCGAATGAGTAGATGCGGTTGCCGGCTTTGTCGTGGTAACGGTCCTCGATACGGGCCCCCTCCACCTTGACCTTCACATAAGCGGCGGTTTTTTCCCATATATCCTTCTGATTCAGGGACTCACCCGCTGCCGATGACACCTCGCGTTCGAAACTGGAGGATTGCTGCTGGATGACGACCTCGATCTGCTTGGCCACCTGGGCAATCGCCCTCGAGTCGGCAGCCGCCTGGGCTGCAGCCGTGTCGTTGTATTTGATTTCGGCACTGCCGACACCGTTGATATGCAGGTCGGCCGGAAAGTCGGGCCGGCTGCCGGTAACGGTCCACTCAGGCGGGGCCGGGGCCGTTGCGCCATGTTTTGCGGACGGGGCCGCACAGGATACGGTCAGCAAAAGAAAAACCGTAAGCCACAGGGTGAAAATACCGTGTTTCATAGCAGGCTACCTCATGCTTGAAATGGATGTTTGTGTTTTTTACGGCCGGTACCGTATCACCCCTCGGATGAGAGGCCTACCTTGTTCTGGTTTATAGGACCATCTTTTAATAAGCACAACAGCCTTGTATAAACAAGCCCAAGGTTGCATAAACCTCGAGGTTGCGACGCTGAAATTGGGGCTTTATCATGCTATCCCTTTCCGGATCCATTCAGGTGGTTTTATCCGGTCAACCAAGAAAGCCGTATAAATATTACCCGTCATTGCCTCTCAAACTTATCGGCAAAATGTATTCACTTTTATCAAGAAAAAACTGAGGAAAGTCAATTTAGCTGCGGCGGCAGCATCTTCAAAGCGGGTGAAAATAACGCTCTCAAAGCAAGACAGCTACGGTTGAACCGAGATAGCGAGCGAATCATAATTGATAGAATTCCTTACGGTGAAGATTCACCTTGAGCTTGCTGCGGGGAGTGTTCAATAAAAGGAAGATTGATATGAACGATATTAGACAGAAAGCTGAAATCCGGGCGTCTAAATAGAAAGAAATAACAAATTCCCGTATTACTTCGGACAGTATCGACACATTCGAACGAAACCTTCGAATTATTGACTATTATAATTGTCGGCGGGGGCCAGGGCAACTATACCTTGCGCTACGAAGGTGAATTGGGGTAATGTGGGCGGCATGAATAAGGCCGCTGACACCCGATCGACCACCGAATTTCCGGGGAGGCTGTACGTGGTCGGCACGCCGATCGGGAATCCCGGGGATATCAGCTTGAGGGCATTGGAAACCTTCGGCAAAGTCGATCTGATAGCGGCCGAAGACACGCGCAACACGCGCCGGCTCCTCGCCGGCCACGGCATCGACCGCCCCCTTATCTCTCTGCACGAGCACAACGAAGACCGGCGGACGGAAGAGCTGATCGCTAAACTTTCTACCGGATTGTCCATCGCCCTGGTGTCCGACGCCGGTACACCGACGCTCTCAGACCCCGGATACCGCCTGGTCACGGAGGCTGTCGCGGCTGACATCCGGGTGGTGCCCATTCCGGGCCCCTCGGCCGCGGTCGCAGCGCTCAGCGTTTCCGGGCTACCCACCGATACATTCCTGTTCCTGGGCTTTCCACCCCGCAAACCCGCGAAGAGAATCGCTTTTCTCCAGGGACTCGCCGAGGAAAACAGGACGCTCATTTTTTACGAGTCCCCTAAAAGGCTGGCCGGTCTTCTGTCGGATCTCTCCGACATCGTGGGGGAAAGGCGGGCCGTACTTTCACGGGAAATGACCAAGCCGTTTGAAGAGTTCATTCGCGGTACGCTGAGCGACATCCACGGGGCGATTCAACGGAAAAAGGCGCTCAAGGGCGAGTGCACGCTGTTGGTGGAGGGGAAAAAAAAGAGTGAAGACGTGTCGCAAAAAGCCCTGCGCGAGATTGTCGTCGGAGAGTTTGACGCCGGCGAGACGGGCGTGTCGGCCCTTTCCAAAAAGATTGCCGAACGCTACGGCATTTCCAAAAAAAAGGTTTACGAGGAAGTGATCCGCATGAAGAAGGAACGCGGTGAGGCAGGATGACTCCCGGCATCGGCAGATGTATTACCCCCGTTATTCTGGCCGTTCCCGACAGGGTGCGGCGCCTGCCGATCAGGGAAAGGGTCCGGGCGCTGAGTGCTCAGGCGCGCGAGGCGTTGCGCATTTGTGCGGTCGAAAGCGGTGTCGAACTGGGGCCGCTGGAAAAGAAGCCCAACGGGGCACCTGTTCCCTTTGACGGCCACCACTGGTCGCTGACCCACAAGCCGGCGTATGTGGGGGCGGTGATAAGCAGGCAGGCGGCCGGCATCGATATCGAGGCCGTCAAGGAGGTATCGGATGGCCTGATCCGTAAAACGGCCGGCGAGCGGGAATGGCGCCTTGCAGCGGTCGATCCCGCGGAAGTGTTCTTCAGATACTGGACGGCCAAAGAGGCGGTGCTGAAAGCCGCGGGTTCAGGCATGGCGGGGCTTTCCGACTGCCGTGTCGTGGAGATTCCCGATGCCGGGCATCTGGGGCTCGAGTATGGGGAAGCGTCTTACCTGGTGGAGCATTTTTTCTTTGACGGCCACGTGGCTTCCGTGGTTAAAAACAGGCTTCAGGTCGACTGGAAATTGTTCCAAAAAGTACGCGATGTTTAGAAGCGGTTTCAAAACCGGTTTATGGGTGCCTGGGTCATTCAGGCATATCAGCCTGGTGAAAGGGCGGTGGACGCAACATGCTTGTGAACAGAATCATTATTGCGGACGATGAAGTGATCATTTCAACCCAACTGGAGGAATTTCTATCCACCAAGGGATTCGACATCATCGGGATAGCGACTTCGGGAGTTCAAGCGGTAGAGATGGCCATGGAGCTGAAACCGGACCTGATGCTGATGGATATCGTGATGCCCGGAGAACTCGACGGGATTTCCGCAGCCGAGAAAATCAATGCAGCCCTGAAAATTCCGGTGATTTTCCTGACGGCCTACGCCGATGAGGAAATGATTCAACGGGCCAAACCCATAGGCCCCTTCGGCTATGTACTCAAGCCGATTCAGGAACGGCAGATACTGGCCGCCATTGAAATCGCGCTCCACAAAGGGGATATGGAAAGAAAACTTCAGGAGGCCCATGATATGCTGGAACAGCGGGTGGAGGAGCGCACCCGGGAACTGCGCCTAAAAACCGAGAATCTGGAAGAGATGAACACGGCTTTGAAAGTGTTGCTGAAAAGAAGGGAAGAAGATAAAAACGAACTGGAAGAAAAGGTGATTTACAACATCAAGGAGATGGTGCAGCCTTTTCTGGAGAAGCTGGCGGGGACGCGGTTGGATGAGCGGCAAAAGACATTTCTTGAAATTTTGTCCTCCAACCTCAACGATATCGTTTCACCGTTCGCCAAGACGCTCTCCACGCGTTATCTGAATCTGACCCCTTCCGAAATTCAAATCGCCAACCTGGTGAAGCACGGGAAAACCACCAAAGAGATCGCCGGCCTGCTCAACCTTTCCACGAGGACCGTAGAGTCCCACAGGGACAGCATCCGGAAAAAGCTTGGCATTAAAAATCAGAAGGCAAATTTGAGGACGTATCTCATGTCCTTCGAATAATAATTTTTGCGGAGCAAAAATTATGAAACGCGGCTGCGCCGCTATTAACCTGTCAACTAAATAGGGTAACCTGTTATGCCGGACTCGACAAGCGGGCCGGGGCATGTTTCCAGCCGGTGCATCTCGGGGAAAAATAGGAACCGCGGCTGCGCCGCTATTAACCTGTCGACTAAATAGGGTAACCTGTTATGCCGGACTCGACAAGCGGGCCCGGGCATGTTTCCAGCCGGTGCATCTCGGGGAAAAATAGGAACCGCGGCTGCGCCGCTAGGAGAAAGGATCTGAATCGTGGAAGTGACATTTTACGGAGCGGTGAGGGAAGTGACGGGATCGATGCACGTGCTGTCGGTGAATCATGACCGCATCATGCTGGACTGCGGCATGTTTCAGGGACGCCGCAAGGAATCCTTCGAAAAAAACCGGACCATGCAGGTAGATCCCGGCAGCATAACCAACCTGGTACTTTCTCACGCCCACATCGATCATTCCGGCAGAATCCCGGTGCTGGCGAAGAGCGGTTTCGCCGGGCGCGTCGTCTGCAACCGTGCCACTGCCGACGCCTGTGAATATCTTCTGCTGGACGCCGCCCACATTCAGGAGTCCGACGCCGCCTACCTGAACTACAAAACCGTCAGGTCCCATCTCACGCACATGAAAAATGCTTCCACAGGAAAAAAAAGAGGACGGGGCGCGAGCAGGGATATCAGGCAGGTGTTGAAAAAAAGCGGGCATCAGATCGATGTGGAAGTCGTCGCCGATTTGATCAAGAAATACAAACTCGAAAACGTGGAGCCTCTATATACGATGCCCGAGGCGGAGCAGGCGCTGACATGTTTTGACGGCATTCCTTACCGGCATACCGTCGACATCGGGGACAACGTCGTTTTAACGCAATATGATGCCGGGCATATCCTGGGATCGGCCATCAGCCTCATCAGAGCGCAGGAAAAGGGCCGGGACCTCACCGTGTGCTACTCCGGAGACATTGGGCGCTTCCACAAGCCGATCATTCAGGATCCTGAAACCGACTTCGACGAAGTGGACCGGGATGTGGACCTGATGATTATGGAAAGCACGTACGGCAACCGCTTGCACGAGCCTG
This sequence comes from Deltaproteobacteria bacterium, assembly GCA_022340465.1. Classification (NCBI taxonomy): domain Bacteria; kingdom Pseudomonadati; phylum Myxococcota; class Myxococcia; species Deltaproteobacteria bacterium. The sequence goes on from JAJDNW010000030.1 coordinate 17,102, forward strand.
TCCAGGACCTGAAGCCGGGATTGAGAAACGTGCTGGCCGAGACATTCGACCGTGGCGGGTCCGTTCTGATCCCTGCCTTTGCCTACGGGCGCACCCAGGAGCTTCTCTACACGCTGCACGAACTCTACGATGAGGGGGCCGTTCAGAAGGTGCCTATCTTCGTGGACAGCCCCCTGGCGACCAAAATCACCAAAGTCTTCGGTGAACACCCGGAAACCTACGACGAAGAAACGCATGAAACCTTTCTGATGCAGGGGCGGAATCCGTTTCGCATGAAGGAGCTCCGTTTCGTGGGGTCGGTGGAGGAGTCCATGGCGTTGAACCGGGAGCAAACGCCCCACATCGTCATTGCGGCCTCGGGTATGTGTGAAGCGGGACGCATTCTGCACCATCTGCGCTACAAGATACACAACCCGAAGCACACCGTACTTATCGTCGGCTACATGGCGGCACACACGCTGGGTCGCAGGATGCTGGAACAGGGCACGGCATATGCGGAAGCGGGCCGCTCGGGTGAAGCGCCGATAATCAAAATACTGAACAAGGAATACCCGCTCAAGGCGCATGTGGTCAAACTGGGCGGCTTCAGCGCACATGCCGACAGAAACGAGATGCTTCGATTTCTGAAAACGTCGAACCTGAAGATCAAGCGGATAGCGCTTGTCCACGGCGAAGAGGAGCAAACCCTCTCCTTTGCCGAGCACCTGAAGGACAACGGGTTCGACGTGGTAGTGCCGGAGCCGGGGGAGACAGTGCAAATCCTAAGTTGAGCGTTTCAAATTTTAAGAATGATCAAAATAAAAATATCTTCAACGGATTAAATCTGTTTGAATTCTTAAAATTTGTAACCCTTCGGGATTTCCGGGTTCACCGCACCTGCGGTGTCAAATGTCATCACGCATAGACCACTATAGCGAAAAGACATTTTCCTTGCATCTGCGGCAAACCCGAAAATCGCTCAATTTAGGCAAATATAACAGCAATCGGCCGCACGGCCACGCCTTGCGGACGAGTGGTTTCATGGGAATGCAAGCGACTTGATAAAGATCTCCTGGAAGTCAGGGTGCAGAGCCAGTTCGAGCACTTCGGTCTGCTGGGACAGCTCAAGGGCTTTCTGACGGTAGCCCTCGTCAAACAGGGTGAGGACCGCACCGGCGCCGGCTGCATTGCCCACGATTTCAATGGCGTCCGGATCGAGAGCGGGAAACATGCCGATGGCCAGGGCGTCCGTTTTTTCGATGTAGCTTCCGAAGGCGCCGGCAATCAACAGCCGCCCGGGCTGTTCGTACCCCTTTTCTCTGCAGAGCATCTGAATGCCCGCATAGAGGGCCCCTTTTGCCAGCTGAATGGCCCGGATGTCTTTCTGGGCCAGTGTCACGGCCCTGCCCGACAAGGTTTCAGCTCCGGATGCGAGAATATATTCGGGCAGTTCTTCTTCATATTGAAAAAGATCGGGATGGTTTTCCATATTGAAGCGGCCGTCGCTCAGGATGAGGCCGGCCCTGTATAGTTCCGCCACGGCGCTGACAACCCCTGACCCGCACAATCCGGATATTTTTTTAGGCTGCCTGGGATTTTTCTGGATGACCGAGCATTCGGCTCTGCCTGTTTTCCGGTCGACCCGGACAGCATCGATAGCCCCGGATATGGCATGCATGCCGTGACGAATGGAGGCGCCCTCGAATGCCGGCCCCGTGGCACAGGAGGTGGCTGCAAAGCCGTCTTTTCCAATGAAGATGAGCTCCCCGTTGGTGCCCACGTCCACCAGCATTGTGCCTTCGGCTTTGTTTTCCATGTCGGTCGCCAGGGCGGCACCGACGATGTCGGCGCCGAGAAAGCCCGATATGAGCGGCAGGGTGCGGACTTCCGCATCCCGGTTGAACCTGAGGCCCAAATCGCCCGCCCGCACCACCCGTTCCTCCTTGAACAGGGGGTCATAGGGGAATACGCCGATGGAAGTGGGATCTTCACCGAGAAACAGGTGAAGCATGGTGCTGTTGCCCACGATCACCATTGTTCCGACGCCTGCCGGGTCTGTCTGCGTCGAACGGCATAGGGAGGCGGCACCCCACTCCATGGCCTGAACAGCCATTTTCTGCAGACGCTTCAGGGCTCCGGCATTTTGTGAAACCGCGGTGATGCGGCTCATGACATCGTCGCCGAGCATTACCTGGGGGTTTCTCAACGATATGGAGGCAACAACCCGGCCGCTATTGAAGTCACACAGGTAAAGGGCGATGGTGGTTGTCCCCAGATCGACGGCAATACCGTAGGGCCACGACGAGACCCGCGAAACGGGGATCACATCCGGCAGGGCCGTGGGACCTTTCTGGGCGACTTCGGGTGCCAGCAGGGAGGATTCGGGAATATCGACCGCCATGTCTCCCGTGATTTCGGTCCGGCAGGCCAATCGGTAGCCGGCATCGATTTCCTCCCGGGTGAGAACCCCGGATTCGTCGGGCATTTCGCCGTCACCGATTTGCGGGGGTGCAACTACCCGGATCTTGCATTTGCCGCAGCGGCCACGGCCGCCGCAGTCGGCCCGCAGCAGCACGCCCGAGCCCACTAGCGCTTCGAGAAGGTTCTGTCCTTTTTCGGCTGAAATTTCTCTGTCTTCCGATATGAGGCGGATATTGCATCTATCTTTATTCATGGGTCTCTACTCTCAAATGTGTTGCAGGCTGTCAACAGCATAGTTGTCCGGCACCGGGGTCTGCAGCACGTATTTTCACCCTCAACGTTGCAGCGATGAGGTCAACCTCATAGCAGGCGGTACACCGTTACCGGTTTCGAATACCCCTTGAGGGTCTGTGGTTTTTCCGGCTGCATGTCGAAGGGTTTGGTCAGGCCGGCCACGGTCGCTTCGCTGATCAGGATATCGCAGCCGATCACTTTGGTCATTTGTTCTATTCTGGAGGCCAGGTTGACGGTGCTGCCGATGAGGGTGTAGGACTGCCGGTCTTCACTTCCCGTGATGCCCGCCAACACCTGACCGGTGCAGATGCCGATGCCGTGCCTGAAAGGCGGCTTCCCCTCCTCACGCCGCTGACCGTTCAGTCGATCCAAATAATCGCGCATTTCCAGGGCGGCGAAAACGGCCTTGTCCGCGTGGCCGGGCTCTTCGATGGGCACGCCGAAGGCCGCCTCGATCTCATCCCCTACAAACTGGAGCACCAGGCCGTTGTGCCGGCGGATGGCATGCTGCATGGCCGTGAAATAGGAGCGCGTGCTTCTGATCACCTCCTCGGGCGGGTTTTTTTCCACATAGGGCGTGTAGCCGCGGAGGTCTGAAAACAGGAGCGTTGCGGTGCGCAGCTCGCCGTCCACGGGGATGTCCCCGCTCAATATGCGATCCCTGATTTCAGGAGTGGCATAGCGTCCGAAACTGTCCCGGATGCGTTCCCTGTCGGCAAGCCCCCGGATCATGGTGTTGCCGGTGTCGCCGAGAACGCCGATTTCGTCATTGGAGACGACGCTCACCCGTGGGTTGAAGTCGCCTTTTTTTACCTCTTTAATGACACGCAGCATGTCTTTGATGGGCAGCACGATCGAGTTGCTCACCAGGCTGTTCAGTCTGATAACGATGCCCAGAAAGACGGCGCTCAACAGCAGGGTGAAGATGAGGATTTCCCGGCTCAGCATTACTGCCGAGATATCCGTCCCTTCGACCTCCCACGCAATGAACGCAACGGTGACAAGCAGGAGCACCAGGGGGTTCAGTGTCCCGGCCATGTTGAGCAGCCGGATCCGCCTCAGGACGGAGAGCCTGATCGTCCCGGAAACAGCCGTGAGCCGCCCTTTGGGGAAAAACAGGGGCACCAGCTTTCGGCGGGCATAATCTTCGATGAGGAAAAACGACAGCCAGGCGGCGATCATACCGAGCATGAAGGTTCGGAAAAACAGAAACAGGCCTATTTCGAAGGAGATGCCCTCGAAAAAATCGAGGGTCGTCATGACCGTGAGGGGGACAATGACAAACATGGACAGGTCGATTACGGCGATGATGAAGGGAAGGTTGAGCAGCCGTGCCCGGGCTTTGTCCTGCAGGACCGTGCCGATGCCGTGGTTTTGGTTGAGCGCTGCCGCCATTCTCACAATCGGGAGCTGGAACCAGTATTGCAGCGCCAGCACCAGCAGGCTGGCGGCCATAAAAAACAACAGAAGGATCGCCCAGCCTCCCTGCAACAGAAAAAAGTCGATTCTCAGTTTAAAGAAGTTCAGGGGAGTAAACGCGTTCAGAAGCATGATGGCCGCGAAGCTGAACAGGTTGGCTCCAAGGTTGCGGAGGTACAGCCCCATGAGCAGCGAATCATGGGACGTTGCCGGATTGCCGTTGCGCGCCCGATTTGTCGATGCGTCCGCCATGCCTCTTTCTATGCCACGATTTTATTCCTTTTTCAATGCGTCCTTATGGCGGGGGTATGGGCGACACTTTCCAAACGTCGCCGCGGCAATTTTATTTACATTAACCTTTACATTGACATTTACATTTTGGCGGCGTATGCTTGGTTTCGTTGGTTTCATTGAGTTTGTTGAGTTTATTGAGCTCGTTGGGTTCATTTGTGGTTTTTGCGGGAGGGGGGCATGCGGATCAAGTTGACAACCAAGCAGATGCACCTGCTCACGTACCTGCAGCAGGTCATCAACCGGGAGGGACGGTCGCCAAGCCTCCGGGAGGCCGCCGCCGATCTGGGCGTAAGCCACGCCGCCGTTGCGCAGCGTCTGAGAGCCCTGGAGGAAAAGGGGTATGTCAGACGGGAAGGGCGCTACAGCCGGACGATTCATGTGCTGAACCGCATCCGCGAAACCGCCGGCCTCCAGCGCTGGCGCGAAATTCCGGTGGTGGGGCGGGTGACGGCCGGTTTGCCCATGTATGCCCAGGAAGAGTGGGCGGGCAGCATCGTTCTGGACGCCGATCTCTATCGGGGACAGCTTCTCTTCGCCCTGCGCATCCAGGGGGACTCCATGCAGGGGGCGGGCATTCTGGACGGCGACCTGGCCATCTGCGAACCGCGCCAGTACGCCCGGAACGGGGAGATCGTGGTCGGGCTGATCCGCGGCGAGGAGGCGACGGTCAAACGGTTTTTTCTGCACGGGGACTGCATCGAGCTGCGCCCGGAAAACCCGCGCTACCAACCCGTGCGCTATGCCTTCGACGAAATTCTGATCCAGGGGCGGGTTGTCGGCATACAGCGCGGGAAGAGGGGGATCCGCTGATGTCAAGATACCCCTGCTCCATCCGGGTGGGCACGAGCGGCTACTCGTACGCGGAGTGGCTCGACGCCGGGTTTTATCCCCCGGACACGAAGCCGGGACAGATGCTTTCCGCTTATGCCCGGCGCTTTACGGTTACCGAGCTGAATTATACCTGGTATCAGATGCCCAGGGCGCCGGCGATCGAGCGGATGATCCGGCAAGTTCCGCCCGATTTTCATTTCGCCGCGAAGTTGACGCGCTACCTGACCCACGAGATCGACCCCGACCAGTGGCGGGTGCACGCGGCCCAATACCGGGACGGCATTGCCCCCCTCATACAGTCCGGACAGCTCGCCGCCGTGCTGCTGCAGTTTCCGCCTTCATTCCGGCGGACGCCCGGCAACCGGCAATACCTGGCCGAACTTCTGGATGCGCTCGAGGGCCTGCGGACGGCCGTGGAGTTCCGGCATGCGTCCTGGGCAACCGACAGGGTTTTCGTGGGGCTGGAGCGGCGTCGAACGGCACTGGTGTCGGTGGACGCCCCCGATGTGAGAGATATTTTCCCCCGGCTGGCCATCGTCACCAGCCCGGATCTTTTTTACGTGCGCTTCCACGGACGCAATGCCCGCGGGTGGCGTTCCGGCAACATGCAGAAGCAGTTCAACTACGACTACACCGAGGCCGAACTGCGCGAATGGACGGCGGAAAAGATCGAGCAGATGGCCGGGCAGGCCCGCAGCGGACTGCTTTTTTTCAACAACCATGTCCGGGCCCAGGCGCCTAAAAATGCCCTCGCCATGCTTCGCCTGCTGGCGGCGCAGGGCTTATAATACATGTTCTTCCCAGCGGATGCAGTGTGCGGGCAACAACACGTTGATTCTAAATATCCCGGCGATTTTTTAAAGATTACGCTAAAATTTATTATTATGGATCGATCCATCATTCATCTGAACGTCGCCGACTTCGCCGTGGCGGTCGAGCGGGTGGTGAACAGCGGGCTTAAAGGGCGGCCGGTCATTGTCGCCCCCGGGGGCTCGGCCCGGTCGGTGGTGTACGACATGAGCGAAGAGGCCTACCAATGCGGTGTGCACAAGCACATGCCCCTGCGTGCGGCCCGGCGCCTGTGCCGCGACGCTTTTGTTCTTCCGCCGCGGCCGGACCGCTACGAACGGGCCATGCGGGCGCTGTTCAAGCAGGCCCTGCCGTATTCGCCGCTGGTGGAAGCCGGCGATGTGGACGGGCACCTTTTCATAGACATCACCGGGACGAGCCGGCTTTTCGGACCGCCCGTCGATGTCGCCTGGCGGCTGCGCCGGCGGGTGAAGACGGACCTCGGCCTGGATCCCATCTGGTCGCTGGCGCCCAACAAGCTGGTGGCCAAGGTGGCCACGCGGGTGGTGAAGCCCACGGGCGAGTGTGTCGTGGGCGCCGGCGATGAAGCCTTTTTCCTGTCCCCCCTGCCGCTGCGGCTCGTGCCCGGCATCGAGGCGGATGACCTGCAGCGCCTGGAGGCGTTTAACTTCACCCGGGTGTCCCAGGTCGCGGCGCTGCACCTGGCACACCTGCGGATTCCCTGCGGGCGCCGCGCCCGGTTTGTGTACGAGACCGTGCGGGGGGTCGACCCCTCCCCGGTGCTGCCGGCGGGCCGGCAACGGCCGGTGGTCGCCTGCGACCACGATTTTGACGAGGACACCAATGCGCGTGCACCACTGGAGGGCGCTCTTTATCGCATGGTGGAAAGCGCCGGCGCAAACCTCCGCCGGCAGCGGCGTGCGGCCCGGCGCATCAGCGTAACGCTCGACTACTCGGACGGCATTCGCTGCACCCGCCAATCGAAGGTGAGCCCGGCGACGGCCGGTGATCCGCTGCTTTTCGAGGCGGCCCGGCGGGCGTTGAACCTGGCCCGGTTTCGCCGGGTGCGCATCCGCCACATGCGCCTTGTGTGCGACCGGCTGGTGTTCCCGCCGGCCCAGCTGCCGCTTTTTCCGGAGGAGCGGCTCAAGCGAAAACGCCAGGACGACATCGTCGCCGCCATCGACCGCGTGCGGGGCCGTTTCGGAAAGGATGTGATTAGGGTGGGGCGTACGTTGGCGGCGTAACGTATCGTTTTACATTAACAACCCGGATAAACCGGAAATTCCAATATCGAATATCTAAAACGACTGCATGGTTCCCTTAAACGTCAAATCCCACTACTCCCTGATGTGGGGCGTCAATTCCGTGAAGCGGTTGTGCCGGGCGGCCGTCCGGATGGGGTACGAGCGTCTGGCCCTGACCGACAGGAACAATCTCTACGGCATGTGGCCGTTTATCAACGCCTGCCGCCGGGAGGGTCTGCAACCCATTATCGGGGCGGAGGTGAGCGATCCCGCGACCGGGGCGCGGGCCGTCTGCCTGGTGGAGAACGATGCCGGGTATCGCAACCTGTGCCGCCTTTTGACGCGCCGGCACATGGTCGAAGCCTTCGCTCTGAAAAGCGATCTGCCGGCCATGGCCGAAGGCCTGGTGGTGCTGGCGCAGGATGCCGGCCTGCTGGCGGCATGGCACGCCGCCGGGGTTACGGTTGCCGCCGACATGCCCCGCCGGCCGCTCGCCGGCATCCACCCGCTGCGCAGCGCGGCGCAACGTCTGGGGGTTCCCCTGGTGGCGACGCCGGGCAGCTTTTTTCTCCATCCCGGGGAGCATGCCGTCCATCGCCTGTTGCGGGCCATTGACCGCAACACCGTCCTGTCCGGCCTGCAGGCCGGGGAGTTGGCACCGCCCGATGCGTATCTTGCAGATCCGGCTGCGTATGCAGAACGTTTTGCCGTCTGCCCTGCGGCTCTGCGGGCATCCCGGGAAATAGCGGAAAGGCTGGTCTTCAGGGGGCCCGATTTCGGGTTGGTGCTGCCGCCCTGGCATGACGAGGGCGGGCGGGGCAGCGACGCCTGCCTCAGGGAAGCGGTCTATGCCGGAGCCGTCGAACGCTATGGACAGGAGCTGCCGGAGCCCGTGGTGGAAAGGATCGAGCACGAACTACGCATTGTTGCCGCTATGGGGTTTGCCGCCTATTTTTTGGTTGTGCAGCGTATCGTGGGAGACAGCCCGCGCACCTGCGGCAGGGGATCGGGCGCCGCCTCGATTGTTTCCTACTGCCTCGGGATCACCAATGTCTGTCCACTCAAGCACAACCTCTACTTCGAGCGCTTTTTGAACCCCGGACGGCAGGACCCGCCGGACCTGGACATCGATTTTTCCTGGGACGAGCGCGACGCCATTCTGGAGAAGGTGTTGCGAGAGCACGCGGGCCATGCGGCCATGGTTTCCAGCCACGTGTTTTTTCAGCCGCGCATGGCCCTGCGGGAAGTGGCCAAAGTTTACGGCCTGACTGCCGGGGAGATCGGCAGGATAGCCAAGCGCCTGCCCCGCCATTTTCGTGTCCGGGAAGCAGATGCCGAGCTGGCGAAAAGTCTCGAGAACCGGCCCGAGTCAGGCCATCTGGACTATCCGGACCCATGGCCGGCAGTCATACGTCTCGCCCAGCGCATCATAGGCATCCCCCGATATATATCCGTGCACCCCGGCGGGGTGGTCATCACCCCCGGGCCCATCGACGCATATGTCCCTCTGGAGCGGGCGCCCAAGGGCGTACCCGTCATCCAGTGGGAAAAGGAGGGGGCGGAAGATGCCGGCCTGGTCAAGATCGACCTTCTGGGAAACCGCAGCCTGGGGGTCATCCGCGACGCCCTGAACAATGTACGCGCGAACGGCGTCTCTTTCGATGAATCCGGCTGGGAGCCGGAGGATGATTTCGCCACCCAGGAAGCCCTGGCCAACGGGCACACCATGGGCTGCTTCTACATCGAAAGCCCGGCCATGCGGCTCCTGCAGAAAAAAGCGGGTGTGGGCGATTTCGACCACCTGGTCATCCACAGCAGCATCATCCGCCCGGCAGCCAACGAGTTTATCCGGGAATATGTCCGGCGCCTCCACGGCGGGGGGTGGGACCCGATACACCCGCTTCTGGCGGACGTGCTGGATGAGACCTTCGGCATCATGGTTTACCAGGAGGACGTGTCCAGGGCGGCCGTGTCGGTGGCCGGATTTTCGCATACCGAGGCTGACGGGCTGCGCAAAATCATGTCCAAGAAGGATCGCGAGCACAAGTTGCGGGACTACTACGGGCGGTTTCACAAGGGTGCCGGAAAACGCGGCGTTGAAGAAAAGAAGATCCAGGAGATGTGGACGATGATGATGAGTTTCAACGGCTACTCCTTTTGCAAACCGCACAGCGCCTCCTACGCCCGCGTTTCCTTCCAGGCCGCCTATCTCAAGGTCCACTTCCCGGCGGAATTCATGGCCGCGGTCATCAGCAACCAGGGCGGCTTTTACAGCACGTTTGCCTATGTTTCCGAAGCGCGGCGACTGGGGCTTGCCATCCGCAAACCCGATGTCAATCGGAGCGATACTGCCTGGAAGGGCGTCGGTCGCACCGTACGGGTCGGCCTGCTCTCCCTCAAAGGCCTCTCCGCGGGGTGCAGGGAACGCATCGTTGCCCGCCGGCGGGAAAAGCCGTTTGAGAGCCTGAACGACTTTTTGGAACGGGTGCGCCCGGATGAGGCCGAGGCGCGGGCCTTGATCGACGGCGGGGCGATGGACGCGTTCTGCAGCGGGGGAAACCGGGGAACGCTCATGTGGGTGCTGGCCCAATGGCTTAACGCGCGTTCGGAAAGGTCGTCGAACGGGGTGCTTTTCAGCGACGCCGGCAGCCCGCCTTCTTTGCCGGTTCTCCCGCCGCAGGACGAGCGCCGGCGTTTGCGGCGGGAATTCGCGGTGCTTGGTTTTCTGTGCGACCGCCACCCCATGACCCTTTACAGGGCTGCTCTCGCAAGACTGCGGTCCGTAAAGGCTGTGCACCTGGGGCGGTACGTGGGCCGGCGCGTCTGCTTTGCCGGCTGGCTCATCACCGGGAAAAAGGTGCAGACCAAGCACGGGGACGCCATGGAGTTCTTGACCTTCGAAGACGAAGGCGGCATTGTGGAAACGACGTTTTTCCCCCGGGCATACCGCCGCTTTTGCCGCATGGTGGAACGCAACCGGCCGTACATCCTTTACGGCAGGGTTGAGGAAGATTGGGGGGCGGTAACACTGACCGTGGACAGAGTGGAAACACTGCAATGATGGACATTGAACATCAAACGTCCAACATCCAACGTCGAACATCTGACAGTTTTGGTTGTCATAACGCGCGTCAGCGCAAATATCGGGCGAAGCCCTAATGACGCTGAGTAAATGACGTGCAAAGCACAAATGGCATCAAGTTATATGGAAATTTTAGCAGAACCCAATACGTCTCCGGAAAGGCATTTCAGTGTTTCCGTGCGTTTCCTGGTGGAAACGTTTGTCCGCGGCCAGGATCTGTCCGGCACCTTCGCCGCTTCCGACCGGGCGGTGGCGGGCACCCGCGCCCACCAGCGCATCCAGGATATGAGGCCCGCATCGTACCAGCGTGAGGTGGCCATCGCGCACACCGCCGAAGTGCGCGGCCGCACCATCGAGATCAGCGGCAGGATAGACGGCATCCTTCACCAGGAGAACGGGGATGTTCTGGAGGAGATCAAAAGCACGGCGCGCGATCTTGCGGTGCATCAAGAACGGCAGAATCCCCGGCACTGGGCTCAGCTCAAGGTATATGCCTACATGCACGCCGTACGCCACAACCTGAGCCGTGTGGCTACCTGTCTGACCTACGTCCGGCTCGGTTCGGATGCCGTCATTGAAATCCGCCGGGATTTCGAATTCGATGAGCTGGCAAGCTTCTTCGATGCGCTCCTCTCCCTCTTCCTGGATCGGGTCGATGCGGACAGCGCATGGCGGTCTCTACGCGGGCAGTCCATCCAGGCGCTTGACTTCCCCTTTGCCGCCTATCGCCGGGGGCAGCGGCGGATGGCTGTCGAGATTTTTCGCGCCGTCCGGGAAAAACGGCAGTTGCTGGTGCAGGCCCCCACGGGGATCGGCAAGACTATGGCGGCGGTTTTTCCGGCCATCAAGGCCCTGGGCGAGGGGCTTGTCGACAGGATTTTTTTCCTGGCGGCACGGACTACCGGCAAACAGGTGGCCGAGGAAACGGTTGCCGTTCTTCATGGCCGGGGGTTGCGCTTCAGGTGTTTGACGCTGACCGCCAAGGAAAAAATCTGCTTCAATCCCGGGGCGGCCTGCAACGGCGAGGAGTGCGAATTTGCCAGGGGCTATTACGACCGTATCGACGATGCCCTGGCTTACGCCCTCGGGAATGATCTGCTGAACCGGCACCTTGTGGAAACCGTGGCCCGGCAGCACCGGGTCTGCCCCTTCGAGTTCTCCCTGGACCTGGCGCTGCATGCCGACGGCATTGTCTGCGACTACAACTACGCTTTCGATCCTCAGTCCTACCTGCGGCGCTTCTTTCAGACGGTGGAGGAGGCCTACCTTTTTCTGGTGGACGAGGCGCACAACCTGGTGGAACGGTCCAGGGACATGTTCTCGGCCCGTATCGAACGGCGGCTGTTTGAGGATACGGCCAGGGAGACAGCCGGGGCCCTGCCGCAGCTCGAGGCGCTCATAGGGGCCGTGGTTGAATGGATGGACGCCTTCAGGGCGGCCCATGCCGAACTGGATTTCCTTTCCACCCGGGAGGCGCCGGAAGACCTCCTGGCCGTTTTGCGGCGACTCGTCAGGGAGAGCGACGCCTGGCTGTCGCTCGACAGAAAGGCGCTTTTTCGCGACGCGCTTCTCGAGCTGCATTTCAGCGTGTCCCGGTTCCTGAAAGTGTCCGAGATGTTCGACGAACGCTATGCCGCCTGCTATGACATGTCCGGTCGAAACTTCCTCCTCAATTTTTTCTGCATCGACCCCTCTTTATACCTGCAGCGGACATTGGCGGCGATAAGTGCCACGATTTTCTTTTCGGCCACGCTGACGCCCACGGACTATTTCAAGGAAATTTTCGGTGGTGGGGAGAAGACCGGGGAGTTGATCCTGCCGTCGCCGTTTCCAAAAAAAAACTTTTCGCTTTCCGTTGCCGGGGGGATCTCTACCGTGTTCGCGCAGCGTGACGTGACCAGGCGGAAAGTTGCCGGAACGATCAGCGCCTTCGTCAATGCCAAGCGGGGCAACTACCTTGTCTTCTTCCCGTCCTACGACTACCTGGTGAAGGTGACTGCCGAATTTATCCCGGCCAATCCTGAAATCAGGGTTCTTTGCCAGGCGCCGGGCATGAGCGAGCACGAGCGGGAAGACTTCTTGAGGCAGTTTTCTTTTGAAAACCGGGAAACATGCGTTGGATTCGCCGTATTGGGGGGGGCCTTCGGTGAAGGAATCGACCTTGTGGGCGACCGCCTGGCCGGGGCCGTGGTGGTCAGCGTGGGGATGCCTCCGCCCACGCCCGAAAGGGAACTGATTCGCGAATACTTCGATATGCACCGCCAGGCCGGCTGGGAATTCGCCTATGTTTTTCCGGGATTCAACCGGGTGTTGCAGGCCGCGGGCAGGGTCATTCGCACGGAAGTGGACAAAGGCGCGGTGCTTTTGATCGACAAGCGGTATGCAAGTCGGCGATACAGGTCCATGTTTCCTTTTGAATGGCGGCCGTCGTATATAACCGGCCGAAAAGACCTGGCAAGGGTGTTGGGCGCATTCTGGGATGAGCCTTAGATCGCCCTATCCTGCACGATTACAGGGAGGGCGTAATAAAATTCCAAGCACGACATCCGAAATTCCATATGTGGGGTAACGTGTTCTTTTGGGGGATCCTCCGGGGACGCGTACGGTTGCATCCATCCCCGTCTGAAAACCGTCTTTGAACCGAGATAGCGAGCGCATTCCCTGCAGCTTGCTGCAGGGTAAGCGAGCGAATCATAATTGATAGAATTCCTTACGGTGAAGATTCCCCTTAAGCTTGCTGCGGGGAGTGTTCAATGGTTGCCTATAAGGATTCCAGGAGCCAAGGGGTCAAGGGGAAAAAAGCGCATAGCGCATAGCTTATAGCGTGCCATGAGCTATGAGCCCATCTTATGTTTCACTCGGTCCCCGGAATCCTCGGCTCTCTGGACCCTGTTTAACGGATCCGGATATCTACTGCTACCGGCAGCCCGGACCTCGTCCTCGACGTCGAGGTTCACGCTTTGTTGGGGATGACCAGAACGGGACAGGGGGACGCGTTGATGACATGTTCGGTAGTGGAGCCGAGAACGAAATCCATGAGATTATCCTTTCCGTCCGTGCACATGACGATCAGATCTGCAGCCAGGTTTTCAGCGACCTCCACGATGGCTTTGTCCGGTTTGCCTTTGTGCAATAGATAGTCGATTTCAATATCCTCGGCATGCAGCTTATGGATGACGGCCCTCATCTCTTTTTTTGAATCGGAAGCGATGTGCTTATATTTTTCCTTCATTTTGTTGACACTGATGCGCAGCATTTCCCGCTCCTCCTTATCCATAAACTCTTCGTGAACATTGAGCAGCGTGATTTTTGAGCCGAACTGATGGGCCAGTTGCACGGCTTTTGCGACAGCCAGATCGGAACGTTCCTTCAAGTCGGTTGGGCAAAGAATTTGAGTGAACATGCAAACCATCCATTTCGGTTGAGTTACGTTAAACCGCTTCAGCGAGCGCATTCCCTTTCGCCCGCAGCGGGCGGCTTCCAAAGATGTCACTATGCTTACACATTTCCGCTGCCATGGCAAGCTGTTAGCGTGGTTGCCAGAAAAGCATTCCGCCTGTCTTCGCACGTCACAGCCGAAGGCGAAGACGGGCAACGGCGGGGACCACGGGTCTATGCATGGGGCGCCATGCCTTGGCACAGGCGGTTACTGAACCGGCTTCGCCAGGTATGCCTTCCACCGGTCGAACATGACCTCCATGGTGCGAAAATCCCTGTCGTTGTCGATGTCGAGGGCGGCGCCCGGGTAGGGCACCTCCAATCCTCGGAAACGCGTATTCATCAACCCCGATACGGCCTTTTCCAGTTCCTCCTTCGGTGCCCACCGGCTGAAAAAAACGGCCAGCTTCGGCAGGTTGAGCCGACTGCAAGCCATGGCGAGCTGGAGGCAGGCGAAATACTGCAGGCTCTTGGGTTGTTCCCTGCCCATGAGATAGATCGCCAGAAGAATGGCGTTAATGATATTTTTCTGGTAGCGATAGGCATACATGGTGTTGATGTGCTTGCGCTGAATTACCCTGAGGGGCTTGACCATGTGGAGGTTGTTGATGCGGTAGTTTTTCTCTTTCATGTGGAGATAGGCCATTTTAATCCCCGGACGGCCGTCTTGAGGATAAAAGTGGGTCATGGCCTGTTCCGGAGTCAACCCGATGACGTAATCGTAGTTTTCCAATTCGCTATGGGCGATGAAATGCGCCACCTCATCGGGGGTTATCAGCGGTGCGTCACAGGGAACGATCAACACCGCCTTATCCCTGTGCGCATGCAGATCGACCGTGGAATCCCCCCCGCCACGCGCCGGCAGAGAGGCTATAAAGGCGTGCCAGGCATTTTCGAAAAGGTTCGCCCGCTGCTCGACGAGGTGTATGGCTTTCGGCGTGCGCGTGTCCAGGCCGATTTCCTGAAAAACGGCGGAGAGTTTGGGCACAGGTCCGGCGACATATATGTCCCCGATCACCGGGACCTGCCGGATGGCTTCCAGGACACGCTGGATGATATACTTGCCCTTGATCTTCAGAAAGGCTTTGTGCCGCCGGTAGACGCGGTGGCTGTCTTCCCCCTCCCCGGCAACCAGAATGGCGTCAAATTGTTTGGGTTGTTTTTCAGTCCCCATCACCCGTTCCTGCATGCCGCTGGAAGCGTACGGATATGTTTCCGGCGGCCCTCGGCGGTCCCGATGCGTGCCAAAGCGAACATTGATTGGTTCTTTAATTGTTTCTAATAGTTATAAATATTATGGTTATGAGGAATCGTTGAAAAATCACGATGGATTTCGATAGCATAGTCGCAAGGGAACTTCAACTGAGTTGAATAATATTTTTCAAATTCCGCCACGGGCTCCGGTCGGCCGCACCACGGATAGTTGGCCTTTTTTCGGCACCCGCATCCTTTCCCGAAATGGCATGCAAGCGGCAATTGATGCTTGCCATCGAACAAGCGATGACTATAATTTACATCAGATCTACGCAAATATAATGAACCGCTTACAGGATCTGAAAAATGTTGTTGTAAACCGCGGTTCAAATTTTAAGTAGAAAAAGATGGAATTTTCATGTCCGGAAAAAGAGTGTCAATATGACGGTGGCGGGACCTATGTCCTCAGGGTCCCCCAGGAAGCCTGCCTGAACGATGACAACTGCTGTTGAGAGCGGCGGGCGGTATCAAAACGCCTGCATATTGGGCGCAGGGCGGTTCGGCCGCCGCGCTTTTGTGCGTCTGCAAACCGTATTCCCCCCGGCGAACTTGACCCTGGTGGATAGCGAACCCGCTGCCGTGCAAGGGATACAGGCCGCCGGCGGCCGGGCGGTGACGATGGACGCCATACGCTTTCTGGTTGCGTCCCATGCGCGTATGGCGCCCGATGACTGGATTGTTCCCGCGGTGCCCATCCACGTGGCCTATGAGTGGCTGCACCATCAACCGGACCTCGACATGGCCGTCGAGGCATTGACGGTTCCCCGGGAACTCGATGACATGCTCCCGAATTCTTTTCGGGGGCCGGAGGGGCAGCTCTATGTCAGCAACGCGGATTTCCTCTGCCCGGATGATTGCCCCGAACCGGAGGGCTTGTGTACCGTGACCGGCGAACCCCGTCCCCGGGTTCTCCACGAAACCCTTTCCAGGCTCGTGCTGCCCGGCTTTCAATCGATCTGCATTGTCAGCGAACAGCTGGCTCCGGGGGTCGGTGGATACCGTCTGCGGGCGTTAGACGCTGCGCTGGAAACGGTTTTAAACAACACCGGCAGTTTTCTGGTTAGCACCGCCTGCAAGTGCCACGGCGTCGTGCACGCCCTCCGCAAAGCCGAATAAATTTTCATGCCCTTTTTTGTTTGGCTTTTTTTCTGCGACGGCATTCTCTGGTGATAATTTCGAGCTCCTTGCTCATCTGGCCCGCGATGGCTGTATTCTCCTCCGCCCTTCTGACCAGGTAGGGCAGGGTTGCGGCCACCGGGCCGAACGGGAGGTATTTGCTGACATTGTAGCCGGCATCGGCCAGGTTGTAGCTGATATGGTCGCTCATGCCGTAGAGCTGAGAGAAATAGATGTGCGGGTGATCGTTGGGGATGCGATGGTCGGCCATGTACTGGGTCAGCAGCGTGCAGCTGTGTTCATTGTGCGTGCCCACGCATATCTCCACGACGTCGATGTTTTCGACAAATATCTGCAGGGCCTGATTGTACTCCGCATCCGTTTCGGCTTTTGTCGCGTTTACCGGAGACGGATACCCGAGCGCATTTGCTCTTTCGCGTTCCTTCTCCAGATAGGCGCCACGCACGATTTTGATGCCCAGCCGATAGGACCCGGATCTGGCGGCTGAGATCAATCGCTTAAAGTAGTCGATCCGATCCCAGCGATAGAGTTGCAACGTTGTGAATACAATGGCGTTTTCCTGATTATATCTGGCCATCATTTTTTCGGCAAGATCGTCTACGGCTTTCTGAATCCAACTCTCCTCCGCGTCGATATAGATGGGTTTGCCAGAGCTGGAAGCGGCTTTGCAGATTTCATCGAGCCGGTTTTCCACTTTTTCGAAGGCCTGTTTTTCCTGTTTGGACAGGGGGGTGCGCGCGGTGACCTTTTGAAACAACGCCGGCAAGCCGATGGCGGTCATTTTCATGCAGGTGCAGGGGATGTCCGGATTCGATTGGGATTTCTCGATTATCTTCAACAGCTGCGATTTGGTGGCCTCGAAACCGGCTTCATCTTCCCCCCCTTCTACGCTGTAATCCAGGATGGAGCCGATGTGGGCGGCGCCCAACTTTTTGATCACCTTTGCGTATTCCGTTTCTTTTTCGCCGCCGCAGAACTGTTTGAAAACGGTTGCCTTGATCAGCGGCTTCACGGGCAGTCCCATGGACAGGGCCAATTTGACCGCCCGTGACAGAAATTTTACCAGGAAGGGACTCTTTGTCAGGCTGAATATCACGAAGGATAAAAACAGGTCCCCTTTCGATTTATCTTTAAAGGCGATAGCGGTGTTTTGAAATGACACGGGATTTTTTCTGTTTTTTTTCACGGTGCCTCGGTTAACGCTTCTAAGATTTTCCCTAGAAAATTTGTTGAATAGCGGTTGTCATGTTATTCGCCTGCCTTACTGCTTCGGAAAAAGTATTCCTTATCTTGGACATCGTTTGTATCGGAACATATATACGACAACCGGCATAGTCCATAACGTAAAGCCGCCCCATGGTCAACCGCTGGAGAGGGGGCAGCAAGCCCAAGGGGAATCTTTACCGTTAGGAGTCGGTCTGTTTCGATTGTCGAGGACCCCCTGCAGCAAGCTGCAGGGGGTGCGTCCGCCAGGCGAGACGGTATGCAGTCAAATGCCCTAAGCGGCCAGCTTGGCCGCAATGGTTGCGACGTGTTTGCCCTGGTAACGGGCGCCGTCCAGGTCGTTTTCGCTGGGCGTGCGTTCACCGGCTGGGCCGGCCACGGTCGAGGCGCCGTAAGGCGAACCGCCCGTGATTTCATCCACGCGCGTCTGCCCTTCAAACGCATACGGCAGGCCGACGATCACCATTCCGTGGTGCAGAAGGGTTATATGGGAAGAGAGGATGGTGGATTCCTGGCCGCCGTGCTGGGTGCCGGTGCTGGTGAATACGCTGCCCACCTTGCCGACCAGGGATCCTTTGGCCCACAACTGAACGGTCGAGTCCAGGAACTGCCGCATTTGGCCGCACATGTTGCCGAAACGGGTAGGGGTGCCGAAAATGACGGCATCCGCCCCGGCCAATTCCTCCAGGGTAGCCTCCGGTACATCGGCAAAGGCGGCTTGCGCCTCCAGGGCGCCGGTTTTTTCCAACACCTCCCGGGGAAGGGTTTCCGGCACCCGGCGCAGCAGCACCTCGGCGCCATCCACCTGGGAAGCGCCCTGGGCAACCGCCCGGGCCATTTTGTCGATATGACCATAACTCGAATAGTAGATAATCAGAATTTTCATAGGGTATCCTCCTTGTTCACCAATGGGGTTATTTATTTTCATTTGCAACCATGCCGGCTGCAGTGCGGCCCAAACAATTCAAGAGACCGCCGAGCCGATCCAGTTCAAGGGGGTTGAGGACTGCGAATACGCTTTCGGCGATCATGGCATGACGGGGAAACACCCTGCTGATGAGGTCGTTTCCTTTTTCCGTCAGGCTGACACGCAGGTAGCGCCGGTCATGGGGATCCTTTTTACGTATCACCATGCCCCGTTTCTCCAGATTGTCGATGACCATGGTCATGTTTCCGCCTGTTTTGAGAATTTTAGCGCCCAATTCATGCTGGCACATGGGGCCCAAGTGGTACAGCGCTTCCAAGACACCGAACTGACTGGCTGTGAGACCGTCGTCTTTCAAGTGCCGGTGCATGGCGGCGGTGACGCTGCCGGTGGCGCGCATCAGCTTGGTGTAGGCGTTCAGTGCGTTGCGCTGGGTTGCCGGTATTTTTGTTTTTGCACTCACAATCACCTCAATGTTTAACTATTAAATGTTAAACTAATGCACCAAATTCCGATGTCAACCATCAATCGGTCGGCATGCCGGACGGTGGCGTAAGGCATGCGACCGGTTACAGGCTTCCCTTTTTCAAAATGGCCACCAGGAGCCAGATGCCCATGATGGCGGCAGCCAAAAAACCGATGATGCCAATCATTGATATGCCGTAAAAAAGGGGGGGGATGTTGGAAATGACGATGAGGGCCGAGCCGATGATCAGGGCGGCAATCACGATGGAGAAGGAGATCCGGTTGCTGATCTGGTCGTGGGTGGAAAGCATCCGGTCGAGCCCCTCGAGTTCGTGTTTGAAAGACAGCTTCTGCTGTCTGATGAGCCGGGTGACCTCCAGGAGGTCTCTTGGGAACTCCTGAACGAATTTGTAGGACAGGGAAAACAGTTTGACCAGATCGCTTTCGATCCGTTTGGGTGACAGCCGCTCTAATTTCACCCTGGCGATAAAGGGCGTCGCCTGGGCCACCATGTCGAAATCGGGGTCCAGTTTCTCGGCCACACTTTCGACGGTAGCCAGGGCCTTGAGCATGAGAAATATATCGGGATAAATTCTGAGACGGTGCACCGCGGCGAGTTCCAGAAGATTTTGCAGCAGCCTGCCGAGGTTGATCTCCTTGAGCGGTTTGTAGAGGTGCCGGCCCATGAATTCGGCGACATCCCTTTCGAAAGCTCGCACGTCCGGTTCTTCTTCCCAGGATGTCAACTTCAACACCTGGTGGGCCGCCCTGGTTTCATCCCGGCGAACGATACTGTCCACCAGTTCGACAAAACTTTCCCTGGTGTTCCTGTCGATGGAGCCGACCATGCCGAAGTCAAGCAGGCAGATGACGTTGCCGGGCAGCACGAAAATATTGCCGGGATGGGGATCGGCGTGGAAAAACCCGTGGTTGAATATCTGGCTGAGACAAATGTCCGCCCCTCGCCGGGTGATCAACTTTTTGTCGTAACCGCCGGCTTCGAGCCGTTCCAGGTGCGACACCTTGATACCGTTAACGAATTCGGCGGTCAGCACCCGTTCCGTAGAGATCTCCCCGTACACCTTCGGAATGTAAACGTAGGGTTTATCCAGGAACTGCCTGGCGACGCGTTCCATACTGGCGATTTCAATCCCGTAATCCAGCTCTCTCTCGAGCGTTTTGGCGAATTCTTCTACAACTTTAACCGGGCGGTGAAAGGACAGCCCTTCGATGTGTTTCTCTGCCAGCGTGGCAAGGTGCAGCATGATTTCGAGATCCACCTCGATGGTCTTCTTGATTCCCGGGCGCTGGACTTTAACGGCCACCACGTCGCCATCCAGCAGGGCGGCCTTGTGAACCTGGCCTATGGACGCTGACGCCAGCGGCTTTTCGTCGAAAGAGGCGAATATTTTTTCCAGAGGGCTTCCCAGTTCGGATTCGACGATCCTTTTGGCGGCGTTGAAGGGAAAAGAGGGGACTTCGTCCTGGAGTTTGGCAAGTTCACTGATGAAATCAGGCGGCACCAGATCGGGCCGCGTGGACAGGATTTGTCCTAGTTTGATATAGGTGGGGCCCAACTCTTCAAACGCCATTCTGAGGCGTTCCGCCCGTGTCGATTTTTCGATCCGGGCCTTCTTGTTTCTGGAGAACATTTGCAGGCCGATTTCCAGATACTGGTCGATCTTGAGGGTTTCGACAAGATCCCCGAATCCGTATTTGAACAGAACCCCCAGAATCTGTGAATAACGGTTCAGGTTCCGATAGGTCCGGCCGATGACACCTATTTTTCTTATGCTGAGCATAAACCCCACGCTAAGGTAAAGGTTCGAGGCAGTTCAGTTCTCTATAGCCCGACCCGGGCAAACCGGAAATTCCAATATCGAATGTCTAAATCCCAAACAATTTCAAGTGACCCAATACCAAAAACTTGCGCCGCGTTCCGGTTTCTGTATCCCGATTCAGCCGTTCTGTCATTCCGGCGGCGCGTCCCGGCCGATCAGTTTTTTCAGCTCCCTGATCTCATTTCTGAGGGCCTTGAGATCGTCTCCGGTGACGATGTCCGCCCTTTTCAGAAAATCCCGCACGCTTTTTTCCACCCGCTCCTCGAGTTTGGTCTGGGTTTCTTCGTAGCGTTTCTGGAGTTCCTCGATGAATTTTCTAGCCTCTTCCCGGGGCATTTTACCTTTTTCTTCCAACTCTTTGCCCAAGGCCTCGACTTCGTCCCAGGTTTTCAAGGCCAGGCCTACACCGGTGAGCATGCTTTTTTTGAAAAAGTCCAACATGGCGACCTCCTTAACAATGCGTCTCGCATTTGACCGGGTGAACCCGTTCAGAACTTGAATTTCCCCTGCCTGTCGAAACAAGGCGTATATGCCGCCAGTTGGACAGGACAGGGGCAATATCGATCATCAGGACAGACACATTTATTTTATCTTACCTATGATCGCGCTGGCGATGGTGTTTTTCTGGATTTCTTTGGTACCCTCGTAAATTTCCGTGATTTTGGCGTCACGGTAGAAACGTTCCACTTCGTATTCCTTCATGTAGCCGTAGCCGCCCAAAAGCTGTATGGCTTCGTCGGCCACCTCCACGGCGGTTCGGGCAGCATACATTTTGGCCATTGACGTCAGCTTGGGGTCGATCCTTCCCTGGTCGAAATTCCAGGCGGCTTTGTAGGTGATCAGGCGGGCCAGCTCAATTTTAGTCGCCATATCGGCCAGTTTGTGCTGGGTGACCTGGAACTGGGCTATTTTTTTGCCGAACTGTTCGCGCTGCTTGACGTAATCGAGGGCGCGGTCGTAGGCTCCCTGGGCGGTTCCCAGGGCCTGGGCGGCTATCTGGATGCGGCTTTCGTCGAAGAAATGCAAAACGTGGTAGAAGCCCTTGCCTTCTTCGCCGATCAGGTTGCCGGCCGGGACGCGTACGTCCTTGAAAGTGACCTCGGCGGTGGCCATCATGCAGATGCCCATTTTCTCGCCTACATCCGCGGTGCTGACCCCCTCGCACTCTGCTTCGACCAGAATGACGCTCAAGCCCCTGTAGGGAGGCTTGGCCTCGGGATCCGTCTGGCAAAGGACGGAATAAAAACCGGCCAGGCCGCCGTTGGTGATAAAGGTCTTCACGCCGTTGACCACCCACTCGTCGCCCTCTTTTACGGCCGTGGTGTCCATGGCGGTGATATCCGAACCGTGATTGGGCTCAGTGAATGCGCCGGCTGAAAGCATTTTCCCCTCGGCCACCTGGGGCAGAAATTTCTGCTTGAGTTCATCGCTGCCGTAGTGCAGGACCAGTTCCGAGGCGAAGCTGGAGAGGGCGACCGCACTGCCGATAGTCGAGTCTCCGCGGCACAGTTCCTCGACGACGAGGATATCCTCGAGGCTGCCGAGCCCCTGCCCGGAATATTCTTCGGGAAAGTGGACGCCGATCAAACCGAGGTCCCCGGCTTTCTGCCATATTTTTTTAGGGAATTCATGTTTCCTGTCCAATTCCAGAGCCAATTCCTTGTCGAATTCGCCTTTGGTGAAATCTCTGACCGCCTTTTGGATGTCCTTCTGTGTTTTGTCGAGCTCAAATTCCATATGGTTACCTCCTGTTGAAACTCGCTTAGATTTTCTTGCCGCTATGCGGCTTTCTGCCACTTTTTACGCAAATAATAAAACTAACATAAGGCCGGAGGCAATGCAAGCGGATTGCACCTGCGCGACTTGCGCAAAAGGGACTTGACTGCACCGGGCTACTGCCATAAATTCAAGAACGGTCGTTTTGAGATGGAATCTTTGAGAAATTTGAAATACTGAAATAAGGTGAAGATCGCGTAACAAAGCCACCTGAAAGGATATGAGTTACATGGCGTATTCTATTGCACTGGCCGGCAAAGGCGGAACCGGTAAAACCACGGTTGCCGGAATGTTGATTAAATATCTTGTGGAAAAGGGAAAGGGCCCCGTACTGGCGGTGGATGCCGACAGCAATGCGAACCTGAACGAGGTTTTGGGGCTCGAAGTGAGCGATACGCTGGGCAATGCAAGGGAGGAGATGAAGAAGGGCATTGTGCCCGGCGGTATGACCAAGGATGTTTTCATGTCCATGAAACTGGAACAGGCCGTCGTTGAAGAGGAGGGCTACGATCTGGTGGTGATGGGGCAGCCCGAGGGCTCCGGCTGTTATTGCGCAGCCAATACACTGCTGACCGGTTTTCTGGAACGCCTGGTCGGTAACTATCCCTACGTTGTCATGGACAACGAAGCCGGTATGGAACATATCAGCCGGTTGACCACCAGCAACGTGGACGTTCTGCTGATCGTAGCGGACACGTCCCGCCGGGGGTTGCAAGCCGCCCTCAGAATCGATAAACTCAGCAAGGAGCTGAATATCGGTGTGGGGAAGAGCTTTCTCGTTATCAATCAGTCCAAAGCGGATCCCCCTGAAGCCGTTCTCGACATCATTAAAAAGGGTGGCCTGTCTCTGGCGGGGACCATACCGGAAGATACGACCGTTTACGAATTCGACCTGGAGGGGCGCCCTACGATCGAACTGCCCGAGGAGAACGAGGCCGTGAAAGCGGCTTACAGGATATTCGACGACATCCTGGATTGAGCGTTCCAATCTTCAAACCTATTGATTGACCACAACCGGCTGGGTGAGAGATGAAAAAAACAGGTTTCCTATTTGATCCGCGTTATCTTTTGCATGACACTGGCCCTTTCCACCCGGAAGTTCCTGAACGGCTCCAGGCCATCTACAGAGGCATAGAGGAGGCCGGGTTTCTTCCCAAACTCCTGAAAATAGAAGCCCGGCCGGCAGACCTGCGTTGGATCGAAGCGGTGCACACCGTCGAATACATCCGCCGTTTCGAAGAGGTATGCTATGCGGGCCAGAAAACCATGGACACGCCCGACTGCACCATGTGTACGGAAACGTTTGAAACCGCGTTGCTGGCGGCCGGCGGTGTCATGAATGCGGCCGACATGCTCATGAAAGAGGAGATCGACAATGCTTTCTGTGCGGTCAGGCCGCCGGGTCACCACGCCGAAGCCGGGGAGGCCATGGGGTTCTGTTATTTCAACAACGTGGCCATCGCTGCAACCTACCTGAAAGAGCAATGGCATGTCGGCAAGGTGGGGATCATCGATTTCGACGTCCACCACGGCAACGGCACGCAGCACATATTCGAAAAGGATCCGACTGTTTTTTACTACTCAATACACCAGCATCCATCCTTCTCCTATCCGGGCACGGGAAGGGAATTCGAGCAAGGCAGCGGCGAGGGGGAGGGATTTACCAAGAACACCCCGGTTCTTCCCGGCCACGGCGATGAAGAGTACGCTCATTACGTCAAAAGGGACCTTTTGCCGGCCTTTGAACGGTTTCGACCCGAGGTCATCCTGGTGTCCACCGGATTCGACGCCCATGTGGATGATGACATGTCGGATGTGAAACTGTCCACGGACGCCTTCACCTGGCTGATAGAAACCGCTCTGAGACTGGCTGCGGAATACGCCGGGGGACGGCTGATATCGGTCCTGGAAGGGGGCTACAGCCTCAAACGGCTCCCGGAACTGGCGGCCAATCATGTGAAGGCACTGTTGGAAGCATGAATCCAGCCCGGATAACCCGGAGCAAAAAGTCCTGTGCAAACATGATGGGATTTGAACCGATTTCACTTGCTGCAGGGAATGTACCATACGCCGTTCATAGACTAACAACCATATATCATTGGAGGACGACATGTTTGTCAGCAGGTCAATGACAAGTGAGGTAATAACCATAACGGGCGGCGACAGTATTTTCGATGCCCGGGAAAAAATGGCCAGACACGGGATCCGCCACCTGCCGGTTATCGATGAAAATCACACCCTCGTGGGAATCGTCACCGACCGTGACATCAGGAGTGTTCTCCCGTACAGCCTGTCCAAGGACGCCGATTGCGCCGCGGAGCGGGAGAAGGTCGAAGCGCTCAAAATCCGGGATATCATGACCGCGGATCCCCTTACCATTTCTCCTGCGGATACCATTCAGGATGCGTTGCTGATGATCCAGCAGAAGCGCGTGGGGGCTTTCCCCGTGGTGGATGAGACCCGGAAGCTGAAAGGCATCATTTCCGTCCGCGACCTGTTGAGAGCCTTTACCAACGTTCTGGGCATCGGAGAGCCCGGGACCCTGCTGTGCATCCTGGTGGAGGAGAAGATCGGACAGATGAAAAAGATCGTGGATGCCATCACCGAAGAAAACATTTCATTCGGAAGCATTCTGGTGGCCCGCTACTGGGAGGAAGACAAAAGGGCTGTTTTTCCCTATCTGCTGACGAACAATGTGGGGCGCGTCAAAAAGAAATTGACGGCAATGGGATTCCAACTGCTGGAGCCAATGGATTGGTACCTGGATCAGCTGCCCAAGCACCCGCATGAATGATCCGGCAGGCAATCCTTACGGGGATCTTTATATTTATTATCTCGAGGGATGCGTCAGGGCCGGTGATGCTTTCTTCGGGGATCAATTCATCGGTAACTGGGAAGAGGGCGGGCATGCATTTCTTTTTTTTTCCGCTCCTTCGGAAGCGGTTGTCGACCGGCTGATTGACAACGAACCGCAGCTCACCGTACTGGACCGATTTCACATGTCCTATGACGACTGGCACGGAGAGCCTGTCACACCGTTCAGCGTCGGGCGCATAACCGTCGTCCCGCCCTGGTACGACGTATCTTCCTGCTGCCGGCCGGAATCCCGTACCGGATCCCTCCCGAAATCCGGGCAGGTCCTTCTGGATCCGGGGGTCGTGTTCGGAACCGGCTCCCACCCCACCACCCGTGACTGCCTCGAGGCGCTCGACATGGTCAGTCGGCTGAAGGTGCCGGAAACCGTTCTCGACATAGGTACGGGAACCGGCGTGCTTGCCCTGGCGGCAGTCCGCCTGGGAAGCAAAAAAGTGCTTGCCGTGGATCTGAACCGGCTGGCTGCCCGCACCACTAGACGCAACGTCGTGTTGAACGGTATGGATAAACAGGTGTTGGTGGTGCAAGGGGATGCCGAAAATTTTATGGACTTTACGCGTGATCTTGTGATATCGAATATTCATTACGATGTCATGAAGCGCCTGATCAGAAATCCGGGGTTCCTGTCGGGCGAGTTTTTCATTCTATCCGGTCTTCTGCGCAGCCAGGCGGAAAAAATTGAACGGAGCTTGGGAAGCCTGCCTGTAGCAATTATCAAGAAATGGGACACCGGCGGAATATGGCACACCTATCTCGGCCGCATCCAATGACAGGATGACGTATCACCTTGTAAGCCGTTCAACGCGTTCAGGAACACCGAAAGGGAACTAATGGTTATTACGTGCTGGGGTTCCAGAGGGTCGATACCTGTATCGGGAAAAGAGTACATCAAGTATGGTGGCGACACCACCTGTCTCGAGATTCGAACCCGCAGTAATGACATCATCATCGTTGATGCCGGCACCGGGATCAGGCGTTTGGGAAACAAGCTGATCGATGAAACCTGCGACACCTTCAACTTCCTTTTCACCCATGCCCATTGGGACCACCTCATGGGATTGCCCTTTTTCAAACCATTATACGAAGGGGAAACGCGCATAAAGACCTTCCGGTGCCCTTACTCGGGTTCGTATGCGGAAAGAATGATCACCAGGATTCTCACACCGCCGAATTTTCCTGTCAAATATTCCGATCTGAGCGCCGAATTTACCTACGAGGAAGGCTGTCCGGAATCCTTTGAAATCGGCTCGGTGCAAGTGGTTCCCATCCACCTGAGCCATCCGAACGGCGGACGCGGGTACAAGTTTATAGAAGACGGAAAAACGTTCGTCTTCCTGACGGACAATGAGTTGGGATATGTCCACCCCAAAGGCCTTACCAAGGAGACCTATGCGCAGTTCTGCGCTGACGCCGATCTCCTGATTCACGATGCCGAATACACCCCCGAAGAGTATGAGCAATACATCGAGTGGGGGCACTCGTCCTATGCCGATGTGCTGAATTTGGCCATCCATGCAAATGTGAAGAAGCTGGGGCTGTTTCACCTGAATCAGGACCGTTCGGATGACGACATGGACGAGATCGTTACCGTGTGCCGGCGCCGCATTGCCGATCAGGGGAAGACATTCGAGTGCTTTGCGGTGGGAAGCGACATGACTTTCGAGTTATGACCCCATAGTTGCAACGTTGAGGTGTTGCCCGCCGGAAAAAAATGAGGACATGAGGCTTCAACGGAGCCAGCCCGAATATCCATTAGGACTATTCGGGCTTACCTTTTTAGGAATTGCGTTATGGCGGTGCAAAAACCGGTCTTTCGAGATGGTTGGGTCACACACGTCGAACTGCAGCCACCGTCGCTGGCCGACAACACATCCGATGGGGGTCGGCTGATAGAGGGGTTGAAGGGGAAGCTCGCATCGCGTGCGGTTGCGATCGACCTGCCGCTTTTAAAAAAACTGCCTTTTCTTCTGCGGGAATGGGAATACAGTGCCGGGTGTGTTGTGGCCCGAGACGCCGACGGCTGGCTGGTGACGGGACTTTTCCCGCCCGGGGATTCTCGGCCGCCGATGGGACTGGCCGTGGACCTGGGAACTTCCCGGATTGTTTTGAGACTTGTCAACCTCCTGTCTGGGGAATCGCTGGGCGAACGCTCCTTCGACAATCCTCAAATTGCCATCGGGCCGGACATTCTGGCAAGAATCCATTATGCCGAGGAACCGGAGGGGTTGTCGACGCTCAAGCGTCTCGTCGTCGACGGGATGAACCTGGAGATTGCGAGTCTTTGCAGGGCATGCGGCAGGGAAGCGGAAAATATCTTCATGGTTTCCCTGGCAGGCAACACGACCATGACCCATCTGTTCATGGGGCTGGAGCCGCGCTGGATCATCCGGGAACCCTACATTCCGGTAACCAACCGCCCGGGAATGCTGCGGGCATCGGAACTGGGACTGGCCGTCAACCCTTCCGGCAGAATATTTATCTACCCGAACATCGGCAGCTATTTCGGCGGAGACCTCATTGCGGGAATACTGTTTGCGGGCATGCACAGGCAAAAAGAAACAGGCATTCTGGTGGACGTGGGCACCAACGCGGAAGTCGTGCTGGGGAACGAGAACTGGCTGATCGCCTGTGCCGGGGCGGCCGGCCCGGCGCTGGAGGGCGGCGTGACCCGCATGGGAATGATGGCGGGGCCGGGGGTGATCGATAAAGTGAGAATAGATCCGGAAGCAGGCGGATTCGACCTTGCTACCATCGGCGACACGCCGCCCAAGGGGATCTGCGGATCCGGCCTGATCGATCTGGCAGCCCAACTGTTTCTATCCGGAATGCTGGACGTCAGGGGAAAGTTCGATCCGGCCGTCTGCGGTGAGCTGTTGCAGGATGTGGCCGGCGTGCCTTCGCTGGTGGTTGTCCCGGCCGACCGGTCGGCCACCGGCCGGGATCTCACGGTAAGCCAGGCAGACATCGACAGCCTGGTGCGTTCCAAAGCGGCCATGTACACCATCCTGGAGACGATCACGAATTCCGTCGGCATGCTGCCGGGGGACCTGTCCACCTTCTATGTGGCCGGCACTTTCGGCTCATTTATCGATCCGGTTTCAGCCATTTCCATCGGGATGCTTCCCGATCTTCCCCGGCAGGCCTTCAAGGTGCTGGGCAACAGCTCGCTTGAAGGGGCCGCCCGGCTTCTGACCAGTCCGGACAGTCTGGAGGAAATCGACGAGATACGGAACCGGATCACCTATCTTGAACTGAACGTGAACCAGGAGTTCATGAACCGGTTCAGCGCCGCCAAATTTCTGCCGCACACCAACCCGTCCCTTTTCCCGTCCGTACCCGTAAAGCAATCGGGAAAAAAATGAAACGGCAGCCGGAGGGTGGGTTCGCCGAAGCGGTTCAGGGCGCCGCCACCCGGAACAACTGCATAAAACGCGGGTCTATGTTCTTTGCCGATACCCGGGCGTAATTCTCCTCGATTTCCTGAAAGAGTTCCTCGAAGGCGCTCCCCAGCTCTTGGGCCAGCGTATCCCGCGAAAGTCCGCTGGCAGAGGAGATCCACCCCATGAAGTCGTTTTTTCGGGCGGGTTTGATGGTCGGTGGGTTGGAAGTCATATCCCACAGCTGCTCGAAAAAGGTTTTGAAAACATCCAACGGCACTGTGGAAATGACGGCGGGGTATTCCTTCAGCCCCTGACTGTGGGCGGTCCAAAGGGTCAGAAGGAGGTTCTTGTAGTTCAAAAGGGATCCGGCATGCCCGGAAATTTTTTCTAGGGAAAGCCGGCTGAAAAGCTTGTCAAAAGATATGGTTCTGTCGAGCATTTCTTCGGTACGACGGATGTCTTCGCAGGTTTGAAACTCACGGTAAACGGTGCCGGTGGCATAGTTGTCGAAGAAAAGCGGTTTTTTAATCAAAAGCCCGCCGACAACCCCCATGAGCGTTTCCCCCCAGAAATGCAGCGGGAGGCCTGCCCGAGCATACCAGCTGCCCCGCTGCCAGGCATCTGCCTTCCACTTCAGGGCCAGGGCCCGTCCGAAGCCGACACGAAAAATATCCGCCAGCGGATAGGTTTGTATCAGCTGCCTGTGGTTGTCTTCGAGGCTTTCGAGGCCGACGTTGATATATCCGCAGGCTTTTTTTACGATCTCACCGAGTTCCTCCCGGGTATGAATCGTTTTTCCGTCGGCAACGATGATGCTGTTGCACAGACCCGCAATTTCGGACTGCAGCTGCATGGCGACCCGGCTCCGGTCGATTTCAGCCAGCGCTTTGCTAAAGGGGCCGTCCTTTTCCAGAAGGGCGCCGACGGAAAGAGGGGCGGACAGCAAGGGCTCACCCCCCCGCTCGATGTATTTGACCGGCCGTCCGCGAAGGTCCTGAGGGTCGATGGGCTGGTAAACGCCGACGGCCTCTTCCAGTGGTAAAAAGCCCTTTTCCGCCAATCTGACATTGCGCATTCGGTATAGCGCTTCTTCGGTTTCGGCGGGTATCACCGAGGCAGCCTCCAGCAGAAGATCACGATACAGTTGAACGTCGTGCGTGGCGATCCGTTGAAGCAGTTCCGGAAAAAACGTATCGCGTTGCTCCTTGAGTCGCTCGTAAGCAGCATCGGCCTCGGACTCGACCTCGGTATCGGATTCGGCCCCGGGCCCCGGGGCGTATTCGGCCGGGAGGTTTTTAACCCGAAAATAAAACACGTCGTCAATGGTAATGAAATCCTTGCCCAGGTCGGCCGGATCCTGGTCTTCCTCGCGGGTGGCGACGTCGATATTGCGCTGGAGAAAAAGTTCGGTGAACACCTTTTTTTCACGGGAACACCAGCGGGCAAAACGGTCGGGGTCCGCGGTCATCAAAACGCTGAACCACTTGGTGGTTGCCAGCGGTTCGACCGTGTCGCCCTTCCAAACGTCCATGTCCAGCATATATTCCCATTGTCTGGCGGACGCCAGGGCCAGGATGGGCAGCGCGTCCTGGTGGCCGACTTCGTTGACCAGGAGGTAGAGATCCTCCTCCGGAAAGGAATGCACCAGCTCCACCGGCCGTTCGGCGTTCAGGATCGCTTCCACGGCCTTTTCCGGCGAACGCCCCATCAGTGTTCGCCTTTTTTCCCGGAGTATCATTGCACGCCGCCCGGCGGGTGTGATTTTTTTGTTATCGGGCATTGCAGGTCGCCTTGTCCGAAGTTCTCAGGCTTTCCCGGCCTGTGAGGTAAAATGCGATTACGTCGCTATCATACAAAAGATGCCGTATTATTTTTATACTACCAGAGGCACGGACAGATAGGCAAATGGAAAATATGCCACGGTTTCAGCTGTCGGGTGACGAGCCGCCCCCCGCCTTCCACGGTGCAATTCGGCCAAGCAGGACAAGACCCGGGACGGCGAGTCCGGTACATAGGAGAAAGAAAGCAAACCAACCGAAATGTTTGGCCATGTATCCGGTAGGCGCCGCAGCCAGCACGCGGGGTATACCCATGAGGCTGCTCAGAAGCGCATACTGCGTGGCGGTAAATTTTTTGTTGGTGATGCTGGCCATGTAGGCCGCGTAGGCGGCCGTCCCCATGCCGGAGCTGAGATTTTCAAAGGCGATCACCGCGGACAGCCCCGAGATGCTGTTACCGATCATCGCCAGCAGAGCGAACCCCGATGTGGAAAGCGCCTGCAGGATGCCGAATATCCAGAGGCAGCGGTTGATACCAGTGCGCAGCATGAGCACACCACCGAGGATGCCGCCGCCGATGGTGGCCCAGAAACCGAACAGTTTGACCACGGCACCGATTTGGGTCTTGGTGAAACCGATATCCAGGTAAAACGGCGTGGTCATGGCGGCCGCCATGGTGTCGCCGATTTTGTAGAGAAGGATGAAGGCCAAAATCGAAACGGCCTGCCGGCGGCCGAAGTATTCGGTCAAGGGGGCGATCACGGCTTCAACGAGGGTTTGCGGGGTGCCTTCAGGCAGTTCCGGCTCAGGCGCCAGCAGCGTGACAAGAATTCCCGGAAGCATGCAGGCTGCCATGATTTGGTATACCATGGCGTAGGAAATATGGTCCGCCAGGATCAGGCCGCCGCCGGAGGCGAGCAGCATGCCCACCCGGTATCCATTGACATACAGTGATGAGCCGAGGCCCAACTCTTCATCGGAAAGGTCCTCCCGCCTGTAGGCATCGACGACAATGTCCTGACTGGCGCTGAAAAAGGTTACCAGAAAGGCCACCGCCGCGACCATCCAGGGTGCCCTCGAGGGATTGGTGAATCCCAAGGTCGAAATGGACAGCATGAGGGCCGACTGGGATAGGAAGAGCCAGCCTCTTCTCCGGCCGAAAAGGGGAAGCGTAAAGCGGTCTAAAAGGGGAGCCCACAGAAACTTCAGGGTGTAGGGAAGACCGACCAGCCCCATGATACCGATGAGCGTCAGATCGACACCTTCCTCCTTCATCCAGGCCTGGAGGACCGTGATGGTCAAAAGCAGGGGAAGCCCGCAAGAAAACCCCATCAGCAGGGCGACCAGCATGCGCGGGCTCAAGGCGGATTGCAGAATGGAGGGGTAGCGGCTTGGTTTCATTGTCCCGGATTTGACAGGTCGGATCGGCATTTGAGATGGCTGCTGGCGTCGGTGTCAAAATCCTTCGCAACCATGATGGCGTTGAGCGGGAAGTCAGTGCCCGCTCATCCCTTCATCATTTGTTCCGGTGTCACGACGGGGCCGTACGTCGTTTTAAGCGCCAGGAGACCACTTTTTTGTTCCTCCAGGACTTCGAACAGCTTTTCCGGAATATTTTCTTCCCTGCTGTAGGCTTCCGTCTGAAGGTCGATTCTGCCGACGATGTTGTCGATGTAGAGTGAAAACTGCCGCGTGTAAAGCTCTTGAGTGTATTCCTTGTCGATAATGCCGGCAAAGAGATCCCTGAGGTCTTCATATTTTGGCAAGTCACCGATGGGTGTCGGTATGACGGTTACATCGCCGTGGGCCTTTTTTTCAAGCCAGGCCAGCCATACTTTCACGTCCTTTTTTTCGCCAAGCAGTTTTTTGGATTCTCCGCCACGCGCTTCGTGGGTGAGGAAGTAGTTCAAACCCGCCATGACAGGCTTTTTGTCCGGTGCCAGTTTCGGGCTGTTGAAGAATTTGAACTGGGCGTCCATATAATCTCCCAGCGCGCCGGGTATAAAGGGTGCATTGGCCCACGGTGCTCTTTTGACGCCCGTGGCGCCCACTTCCGTCGCGGTTGCCGCCGACACGATGCAGGCGCCGATAACGACGCCGTGGTCGGGATTTTTAGCTGCCCACACAGGCGGCATGGTGTCGCTGTCCCGGCCGCTGTAGGTGATCACCCGCGTTTCCACCCCCGAAGGGTTTTCCGCCATCTCCGAGTAGTTGGCCAGGGATGTGGATGCGACCGTGCACCTGGAATTGGGATGGGACATGGGAATTTCTTTGCCGCCGGCATCTTTTTTACCCCGATACCAGTCTCCCTGAAAATTGGTGCCCTTGTCCGGTGGGGCTTCGCCGTTACCCACCCAGTGGGGCACGCCGTCGGCATCGATGAGTACGTTGGACCAGATCACTTCACTGCCTTCGTTGCGCAGGATATCCATCAACATGGGATCGCCTTCCCGATTGACATCTTCGACAATGCCGAAAATGCCGCACTCGGGATTAACGGAGCGAATGCCGCCGTCCTCGGCTATCCACATTTGGGCAAGATCGTCACCCACGAAATGGGTGCCGGCCATGGCGGTTGTCGTTTTGCCGCACCCGCTTGGAGCGGCGCCGGTGCACCATGTTGTGCGTCCGCCGGGCCCATCGATACCCGTGATGAACATGTGTTCGGAGAGTTCGACGCCCCTATTTTCATAGACGGCTTTGTCTACGGAGAAACGGTGATTTCCTTTTTTCAAGAGCAGGGTATTGCCCGCATAGGTGCAGTTGAAGCTGAAGGTGGTTCTGTACCGCCGGTCCATGAAGACGCGTGCGCTGGGCAGGTCTTCGGGCCGATTGAGGCCTTCGCTGTGAATATTGGTGTAGAAGTGACCCAGGCGTTTCACTTCCTGATCGAACTGGGCGTAAGCGTTGCGGTACAGGATTTCCGCGCTGTGGGAAACATAGGCCGAGCTGGTAATTTCGAGGGCGGGATTCGAAACGGGCGCGCCCACCGGGCCGCGCATGTAAAAGCCCACCACCATTGTCATGCCGCGCATGATGCCGGTCATGATCCGGCCGATTTCATCCAGGGCCTGCGCACGTTCCATGCGGTTAGCCAGGGAACTGATCTGCTCGTCGGGGTCGGCGATGTAATACGTCCTGTCGATAATCCTTCCCTGTTCGTCCTTCAGGTCGAAGTGGATGGTGTGGTCCTTCATTTTCAAGGGGGCTTCCTCGCCTTTTTCCAATGCCATGTTGCGTATGAATCGGCGGTCTTCTTCGGAGCCGGTGTTGATGAAAACGGCGTCCGGATCGCACATGACGGCCGCGTTGGCAATGTTGATGAGGATGTCGGGGTTGGTGATCGGTTTCAACCGGATGAGATGCTCCGGGTCCAGCCTGTCCTTAAAAAATGCCATGGCGTCGTCGTAATTGCGGATGCCGCCGACACGTTTTACTATATCGATGCCCCTCTTGTCGCGTTCCATAGGTGTTCTCCTGTAACAATCACTCCATGCAGTTGAATTTTTGATCCACGGGCATGTGGATTTCCAGCCACTTCATCACCTTGTCGAATTCTTCCTCAAGTTCCCTGAGGGCCTTGCCCCTGTGGCTGACACGGCTTTTTTCCTCCCGGGTGAGCTGAGCGAATGTTTTTTGCAACGGCGGAAAGAAAAAGATCGGGTCATAGCCAAAACCGTTTTCACCCTGCGGCTCTCGGGTAAGCACGCCTTCGCATCGGGCCTCGTAGGTCAACGCCGGGCCGGTGGGCACGGCAAAGGAAATGACGCAGGCGAAGGCGGCGTTCCTGTTCTCTTCGTCCTGCATCGCCTCGAGCAGCTTTTGGCAGCGCTCCCGGTCGGTAGCCTCCGGACCGGCAAAGCGTGCCGAGTGAACGCCCGGGGCGCCTTTCAGGGCTTCGACCATCAGGCCGGAATCGTCGGCTATGGCTGGAAGCCCCAGGATTCTGGCGGTAACGCTCGCTTTTTTATAGGCATTCTCGTCGAAGGTCTCACCGTCTTCCTCCACTTCAGGGATCGGGCCGAAATCATCCAGGTTTTTGATCTGTATGGGAAAATCCTTTAAAAGATCTCTTATTTCTGCGGTCTTTCCCCGGTTGCGGGTAGCGATGACGATCGGTATGCAGTTGTTTGTTTCCATAATGCGGTTAAATAATAGAACCCCTTTAATTGTCAAGCGGACACTATAAAAATATTACCGCCAGATGTCGCATGTCTCCAGCGATGGCATGCGGCACGGCCCGTTGGCCGTCCCCTCCCATGGAACGATTGACGACCTGGGTTGTTCTGCCCGGCCGCTTGAAACCCGGGCGCTCGTGGATGTGTCCGCACATGGTCACGGGAGGCTGATAGTGCCGGATGAGCCTTACCGGTTTTCTCCTTTGCCGGTTGACTGGTAACCCTTACTAGGCTACCATCACACGGCGCATAATTCAACGCTCAACCGGTCGGATGCCGGAGGACAGATTGTCGAAAAGCGGAAAGTGAGGCATAAATTCAGATGGAGGAGGCGGCCGTGGCTGATATAACCTATGGATTGGCGGATAATGTTTACGTTGTAACCGGGGGGACGCGGGGCATCGGGCTTGTCCTGGCGAAGATGCTGCTGGCACAGCATGCGAAGGTTGTCGTTTGCGGAAGAAAACAGGAGGGCCTCGACAGGGCAGTCGCCGAATTGAACGGAGGGGACCGCGTGGTTGCCCTGCCGGCGCACGTTGCCAAGGCCGAGGATGTTGACCGCCTCTTCGATCGCACCCTGGATGCCTTCGGCCGTCTTGACGGCCTCATCAACAACGTCGGCATGAACATAATTACCTCTGTCGTCGACGCGGACCCGTCTCTGTGGCAGAAAATCATCGATTCCAACCTCAACGGGGCGTTTCTGTGTTCAAGGCGGGCCGGGCAGATCATGCGCGAGCAAAAAAGCGGGAAAATCGTCAGTGTAAGCTCACTGGCGGCGCACAGGTCCGCGCCCGCCATGGGGATCTATGGCATTGCCAAGGCCGCCATGGAAATGATGACCAAGGTGCTGGCCCAGGAACTGGCGCCCTTCAATATTCAGGTGAATGCCGTGGCGCCGGCGATGGTTCGGACCAAGTTCAGCGAGCCGTTCTGGTCGAATGAAGATATGCACCGGGAGATTGTCAAAACCATTCCACTGGGCAGAATCGCGGAACCGGATGAGGTGGCCCACCCGATTCTGTTCCTGTGCTCCGGGGCCGCGGATTTTATCACCGGGCAGACCTTGATGGTGGATGGGGGCGCCTCGGCTATATAGCCTAAGCGCACGGCAGGGTTGAAACGTTGCGCTACATATGCGGGTTTTAACTTGATCATTTGACAGTGTTTGGGGCCGGCCAGCGGCGCTACCTGTTTTGGTCAAACATGACCACGCCTTCACTCTCGTGACGCTGCAGTTTTCGTTCTTCCTCGAGGTAGCGCAGATGGGCAATGGCTTCGCCGGTGGCAAACCACTTCTGTGCGACGGGGAACGCCTCCCAGGATTCGGACTTGATATCCCACTTCATCTTCGAGGCTACTGAAAAAGCGGTCCGTGGGGTTCCATTGCCTGCGATTGCCAGCACTTCCTCGAGCCTCTCCCGATGGTGTTGCTTCAGTTCCCCGATGCGCTGCCGGAAATGGGTGAAGACGCGCCGATGGCCGGGGAGGACAATATCCACCGCCAGCCCAGACACCTTGTCCAGACTTTCCAGATAAAGTTTAAGGGGATTATGCGTGTCATCCCAGCATTGAATGTTGGGGGTGATGTCAATCAGCATGTGGTCGCCGGCGATAAACAGCTTTTCCGAGGCTTCATACAGGCAGGTGTGCCCCAGGGTGTGGCCCGGGGTCTCCACGCACTGAAAATGATAGTCTCCCACGTCGATGGTTTGACCGTCTTTTAAAATGTTCAGGTCGGGAACCCAGGAAGAGCCGAACTTATGGCCCGGGTGGGCCTCCAGGGCCGACCTGAGCTCCTCCTGGGGAAAGCCGTTTCGCCCTGCAAAGGCGATCATGGGGCCGAAGCCTTCCCAGGATTCGATCAATTCGGCATCCGGGCGGTTGAAGTAGATGCGGCTGTCCTCAGTCGCCAGCCTGGCCACCAGGCCGAAATGATCGGCGTGCAGGTGGGTGATGAAAAAATCGGTTTCGTGGATGTCGATATCGAGTGCTTGCAGTCCTGCCTGCATGGCTGCCAAGCAGGCGCTGCGATTCAAACCGGTGTCCACTATCAGGTTGCGACGGTTTGATTTGACGACGTAGGCGTTCAGGTATTTCAACGGGCTGTCCGGCAGGGGGATTTGCAGCCTGAACAGGTTTGGGCGGATCTCTTCTATCTCTTTTTTCACGGGACCTTCCTTTATCTTTTATGCGGGGCTTCAGCCTCGGGAACGTGCGTCTGAAGCCCGGGTCTCTGACAATATCGGCGGCTATTCGACAACAGGGCGGCTCTGCCATCGGTCCGTGCGTTCCCATCCGGCACGTTGTTCACCGGCGGTCCTTCGGTCGGACCCTTTGCGCCGCTCCGTTTTGCCGGATTCGCTCCAGGCGGCGGAGCGGCTTTTACGGCGGTCTCCACACCGGCGGCGGTCATGTCCACTCCGTTGGGTTTTGGCGACGAGACCGCCATCGGGATCGTTTTCCATCAGAATATCAATTATTTGGGGAAGATACTGATTCGATAGATCATGGCGAAACCGGCATGCACCGGCACCCTTATGCCCGCCTCCCTCAAAATAGGAAAGCATCTGTCCGACATTGACATTGCAGGTTCGGTTCAGGATGCTGTGCCCCACTTTGACGACCACGGTTTCCCTGTCGGCTTCCTCGTAGCCAATTTTAACGTTTACGGAGGTTTCGGGGAACATGGAGTAAACCAGGAACCGGTTGCCGTAGGGGGTTTGCCCCAGGGGTCGGAAGTCGGTAATCGCAACGTGCCGCCGGGTGGCGGTATATTTTTGGAGCAATGCCCGGTACGTTTTATTTTCACTGATAGCCTCGTCGCAGCGCTTCCTGACTTCCGTGTCGTCAAGAACCTCATCGATGGTACGGCTGCGCAACAAGCCCACCAAACGATTCCAGTAGGGTTTTTCGTGCTCGAGGTGCGGGTGAATCGTCATGGACAACAGGATATACGGATACCTTTCAGGATGCCGGATCTCATCTACCGTCAACTGCGCGGCGTCTATCTTGTCGGTTTCACGGACAAGATCGGCATAATCATGCGTCAAGCGGTTTCGGTAGTATTCAAAGATGATTCCGGCGGCCGAAGGGGCGATGCGGAACGATCCGGGAACGGCATGCCTGAGTTTGTTGGAAAAATGATGATCGAACCATAAGCTGCATTTTTCGTTGTAAGGCAGGTTGGCGATGATATCGCCCCGTCGAATGTCGACCCTGCATTTCTGCATGTCGTTGGGGGAAACCCATTTGACCGGCGTATCGATATTCTCCGCCGCATACAAAAGCACGGCGCATACGATACCGTCAAAGTCCGGCCGGGTAACTATTCTCATGGGTATAACCTTCGCTATGAAACATCCCCACGACAGGCTTGAAGGGGATGTGTCTGCTGTTCCGGTGCAATCGCCTCTTGAGGGGCGACGGCGTTTTTTTTTAATCGCTCACCCCTTCCCCGTCGAGTCCAAACAAGAATTTTATCAATTTTATTTCAATGATGTCAACAGAATAGATCGCGGCTTTTTATTTGACATCCAAAACGCGATAGCCTATTTTTAACCGGGTATTGAAATCCTGGTTCTCCGGGACAGGTCGGGGATATCTGGCTGAGCCGGGAATAGGGATAGCAAAATCCCAAACACGAAATCCGAAATCCTGAACAATATTGAATGACCTAAATTCAATTGAGCCAAACATAGAGGTAGGGTATCGGCGGTTCGGCTTCAGTTTTTGTCATCAGGCCATTTGATATTTGGATTTAGAATTTATATATGCAGAGGTGTCGACCCTTTCAGCACCCCGAAAGGGGTCTTGTCCGCACACCCCAGGGCCGGCCGTTATCGGGAGAGGACGTGTCGTATGGAAAAGTCGGTGAAAATCGTCGTTGTGGTTCTGATAGCGGGGATCATTTTATTTTTGGGATACAGCGTGATCGGAAAATGGCATCGCGGAAAGGTGGAACAGGCGCTGGTCAAGGAGCGCGCCGCATGCTCCGAGAAGCTCGCCCGGCTCCAGGAGCAGGTTTCCACCATGGCCGAGGCCTTGAACCGGAAGTCCACGGACGAGCTGCCGGAGAAAAGGCTGTCCGAGATATTCGGTGACAGAACCGAATACCTGTCCTACGACACCAAGGTGGACTGCGGGGCTTTGGAAGCGCAGATCATGACTTTTTTCAAGTACCTGGAAAAGCAGCCGTATATGGGGAAGTACAAGGGTCCGGGCGGTCCCCTAAGACTTTTCCGCGAGGTTGTGCGGGCCCTTTCCGATTCACCGCCGATGTTGACCGGGGAAATGGAGGATCTGGTCAGCCTGATCCGCAATGTGACGCACCTGTACCGTGTGCTGGGCAGGGAGCGCATCCGGATCATCGAAGAGATCATAAAAAACGAGGAGGACATCATCGAGTCGGTGATTGCCATCTTCTATATCTACTCGCTTCCGGAAAAACGCTGCTCCAACAAAGCGGTTAAAGTGCCCTCGCTGGAGGTGTGGTATCAATACAGCGGGTATTTTCTGAATACGCTGGCAGGAAGAAGTTACCTCCTTCGCCGTGATTCTAAAATCAGGGTGCTGATGAGCTATTATGCGGTGCTGGTGCTGGACCGGGCCAATGACGAGATGTTGAATCCGTCCGGTATCGACATCCGTCCATTTATCGACGTGTCCTACTACGAAATAGGCAGTCAGCGGTCCTTGGTGTATCGGAATCAGTATGTAACCGAGTTGGAGCGCCTAAAGGAAAAATATGAAATGTAATAATTTTTCATATTAGGACATGGATTGATGAGAAAAAATGAAAAATTACAATAGGATCGATCTGCGCAGCGACACGGTGACACGTCCCACGGCGGCGATGCGCCGTGCCATGGCCGAAGCCGAGGTCGGGGACGATGTCTACGGGGACGACCCGACAGTGAATTGCCTGGAGGCCCTGGCCGCGGACCTTTTGGGGAAGGAGGCGGCCATTCTGGCAACCAGCGGGACGCAGAGCAACCTGATGGCGGTCCTCAGCCATTGCCAAAGGGGCGACGAGTATATTGTCGGGCAGCAGGCGCACACGTACCGGTTCGAGGCCGGCGGTGCCGCGGTTTTGGGCAGCGTGCAGCCGCAGCCCCTCGATTTCGAACCGGACGGGTCCATCGACTTGGCGAAGGTGGCCCAGGTCATAAAACCCGATGATTTCCATTTCGCCCGGACAAGGCTTTTATGCCTGGAAAACACCCAGGGGGGAAAGGTGCTTCCGCTGAAATACCTTGAAGCGGCAAAAGCGACCGCCGAAAAATTCGGGCTGGGGACCCATCTGGACGGGGCGCGCCTGTTTAATGCGGCCGTAAAGCAGAAGGTGCCCGCTACGGACATCGCCCGCCATTTCGATACCGTATCCATCTGCCTGTCCAAAGGGCTGGGGGCTCCGGTAGGCTCCCTCCTTTGCGGTTCCGACCGCTTGATCAAGAAGGCGAGACGGTGGCGGAAGATGCTCGGCGGCGGCATGCGCCAGGCGGGCATCATTGCCGCGGCCGGCATTGTGGCCCTGGAGGCGCATGTGGAACGCCTGCAGGAGGATCATGAGAATGCATTGCTTCTGGCCCGGAAATTATCCGAGCTGCAGGAATTACGGATTGACCCCGCCCAGGTGCAGACCAACATGGTGTTTGTCGGGATGGAAAAAGGGGATGCGGCGTCACTGCGGACATTCCTTCTCGAGGAGGGCATTCTGATTAACGCGGGGAATCCCATCCGGATGGTGACCCACCTGGACGTGAACGGTGAGGATATCCTGAAGGCCGTGGAGAAGATCAAACACTATTTTAAAGCGCTAAATTAAAGAAAGGCTTTTTAAATGGCCATAACATTCGGTGACAACGACTGGGCCTGGGTAGTCGTGCAAGACCCGGGCGGCAACGAGCACTATTTGGGGCAGCAGGAAAAGGATGGCACTGCCTTCATTCCCGTGTTCGCGAAAAAGGAACACGCCCTCATGTGCTTGAACCTCATGACCCGGGACAGGAAGAAAAAGTATGAGGCCCAGGCGGTGATATATAGTGAACTGAAAGAACAGGCGGCGAGCAGCGGCTTCATGCTCTATATTCTGGATGAAGAAGGCCGGGTGCTGGACAAAATAGACACCGACCTAAAGTGAACGGCATCTAACGTTTCACATTTCATATTTCACGACTCACGACGTAACTTCCAACTCTCGATCGCCTGGCCCCTCGACCCCTCGGACCCTAAATCTGTTCTTTGTTTCCTTTGTGGCTTGGTGGTTAAACTGCTCTTCCTTCAAAGCGTTTGGACGTGATGCGGCTGTTTTCCGGCGACCACTGCATGCACAGCCCGTGGTCCAGCGCACCGCAGGTGATGATGCAAGGCTTTCTGTGGGCAATGTCGATGGCGCATTCAGGGCGGACGCTTTCGGAAACGATGCGCCCGTTGTCGCCCTGCCAGGTGATTGCCGGCGCATGACTGTGCCCCCTCAAGAGGATGCGGTCCGGAAAGTCGCGGAAAAATCGCCGGGCATGACCATGATGCATGGCTCCAACCATGCAGGAGAGCCCCATTTCACTTTCGAAGGGGAGCGAATGGGCCAAAATAATCCCACCGTGATGAATCACCAAGGGAAGCGTTTTCAGGTAAGCCAGTGTTTCCCCCCCGATGGACAGCTTTTTTCTGCCTGTTTGATTCACGACGATCATATGGTCGTTGTTGCCCTTGACGCTGTGAACCCGATACTTCCGGAGTAATTGCACGCAGGCATCGGCGGTACCCGGATCCAGGGAGTCACAGATGTCACCCAGGTGATAGATGGTCACGCACCCCTTTTGCCGCAGGTAGGCCAGGGCGGCCGCCAGGGGTTCCACCTGCCCATGGCTGTCGGCGACAATGCCCACCGGGGTGCCGTCGTCCGGATTTGGGTGCTTGGAGGGGGGACCGGCCATGCCCAGGAGACATACCATACCGACCGGAAATGGACAACTGTCGTGAAAATTTCTGCAGGAAGCGCTTGACAAAAAAAATGGTGAGGATTACTAATCATTTTAACATACCGAAATAGTATATAATATAATATATACATATTTTAATTAGTGAATATTACCAACCCAAAGGAAGGGAGTGCAACCATGGGAGGCCGGTCGAGCAAAGTCGAGCAGATCTATTTTACCAGGGACCACGAAATGGTCCGGCGGTCGGTCCGCGATTTTGTCAATAAAGAGATCAATCCCCACGTGGACGAGTGGGAAGCGCAGGGCGCCGCGCCGCTTAAAGCGTTGTTCCGAAAAATGGGTGAATTGGGTTTTTTGGGGATACGCTACGATCCGAAGTACGGTGGGCAGGGGCTGGACTACTGGTATGAAACCGTTTTTTTGGAAGAGCTCGGACACATCAGAGCGCTGGGTCTGCCGGTGGCTATTACGGTCCAGACCAATATGGCCACCCCCGCCATCGACGAATTCGGCAGCGAATACCTCAAAGAAACCTATCTGAAGCCCGCCATTGCAGGCGAGAAGGTGGGCGCCATCGCCGTTACCGAACCGGGTGCCGGTTCCGACGTGGCGGCCCTGGCCACGACGGCGACGAGAGAGGGGGACCACTATGTCATCAACGGGTCGAAAATGTATATCACCAACGGAACCCAGGCCGATTTCTTCACCCTGATGGCCAGAACCGGTGACGATCCGGGGTACCACTCTTTCAGCCTCATTGTGGTTCCGTCCGACCTGCCGGGGATCACGGTTGGCCGAAAATTGGACAAACTGGGCGCCCGCATCAGCGATACGGCCGAACTTTTCTTCGACAACGTCAGGGTTCCCGTCGGCAATCTCATCGGCGAGGAGGGCGAGGGGTTCATCTATCAGATGAGGCAGTTTCAGCATGAACGCTTTTCCCTGTTGCCATTCGCCTGCACGGCGGCCAGGGACATCGTGGACATGACCGTCGATTACATTCGGGAACGGGTCGTGTTCGGGAAGCCGTTGATTAAAAAACAGGTGCTGCGGCATCGACTCGCGGACTGGCTGACGGAAATCGAATGCCTACGGCAGCTGATCTATCACATCGTACGCATGAAGGAGGCCGGCATGGACGCGACCCGCGAGATTTCCATGGGCAAACTGGTTGCCGGCCAACTGCTGCACCGGGTCGCAGACGGATGCCTGCAGATGCACGGCGGCATGGGATTCATGAGCGACTCCGTCATATCCCGCTATTACCGGGATGCGCGCGGG
This sequence comes from Deltaproteobacteria bacterium, assembly GCA_022340465.1. NCBI lineage: Bacteria > Pseudomonadati > Myxococcota > Myxococcia > Deltaproteobacteria bacterium. The sequence continues at coordinate 59,974 of JAJDNW010000030.1, forward strand.
CTCTCCATCGGGGGCGGAGCCGACGAGGTGATGCGGGACATCATCGCCAAGATGGAAGGTTATTGATACCCAAGGGGATATCTACAGGTGTTAGGATCATGTCGAAACATATAAACAATATCCGGGTTGCCGGCGTGCCCGCCGAGAAGGGCTATCCCCCCGGGAGGATCAAAATTGCCGAGGCCCTGCGCCGCCTTCTGGAGCAAAAGGACTTCAACGCCATCACCACGGCGGAAATTGCGCAGACGGCCGGGGTTACCGAGGCCTTGATTTACAAATATTTCAAGGATAAAAGAGATTTGTTGCATCAGGTGCTGGGCGAGTACCTCGAACAGTACCACCAGAGAGTGAGAGAAGATCTCAAAGGGATTCAGGGCGCCCTGAACAAGCTCAGAAAGTTGATCTGGTCCCACATTCACGTGTATGCCACCAACCGGGTGTTCGCCAGGATTCTGCTCATCGAGGTCAGGAACCATCAGGACTACTATCACAGCGAAACCTATGAACTGGTCAAAATTTACAGCAGCACCATACGGGACATACTCGAAGAGGGGGCGGCCACCGGTGAGATCAGGGGGGACATTTCCGTCAACCTCGCGCGGCAGGTCATTTTAGGCAGCATCGAGCAGGTGTGCCTCACAGGGATTACCTTCGGGCGGGATATCGACCCCGATTCCCTGACGGATGCCATCTGTGATATCGTATTCAAGGGCATAGCGTTGGATGACAATTTTAAATGAAGGCATGGGAAGGAAAAGACGATGGAATATGAGACATTGACGTACGATGAGCCCGAAGACGGGCTGGGGCTGATTACCCTCAACCGGCCGGAGCGTTTGAACGCGATGAACCTGAAAATGCTGGACGATTTTTACGCCCTGTTTGCCGATCTGGCGAAGCGTGATTCCGTACGGGTGTTGATACTGGCGGGTGCGGGGAAAGGGTTTTGCTCAGGGGCCGACCTGAAAGATGACAGGCTGTCGAGCGAAGAAGGCCTCACATATTTTTCGTCGGCCTCCATTCACCTTGAAAAGATCCAGAAAATCTATTCCGGCGTCATCGAAGTGATGGTCAGGCAGCCCCAGCCGATCATTGCCGTGGTCAACGGGGCCGCAGCCGGGGGGGGGATGTGCCTCGCCCTGGCGGCGGATGTGATCATCGCCGGCCCCAGGGCGCGTTTTATCCCCTCTTTCATCAACATCGGCCTGTCCGGCGGAGAGCTGGGCACCACCTACTTTCTGCCCAAAGCCGTGGGGCGCGCCAAAGCGGCGGAAATTTTGTTGACCGGGCGCACGGTGGGTGCCGAGGAAGCGGACAGAATCGGGCTGGTGAGCCGTCTGGTGGGCGAAGAGGAACTCATGGACACCGCCCTGGAGACAGCCAGAACCATGCTGGGAAAATCGGTCCTCGGGCTCCGGTTGACCAAAGAGACCATTCGCCAGAACCAGAACGCTCCTTCCCTGGAAACGGCCATCGAATTGGAAAACCGGAACCAGAGCATTTTGTGTTGCGCGCCCGATTTTTTCAACGCCGTCAAGGCCTTTGTAGAGGCGGGAAATTAGGCAGGAAGCGGTTGCGACCCTTGAGGTCAACAAAGGCCGCAGTAATCACGAAAACAAGAAATACCGAAAGCACGAAATTTCAGTATACATTTTTGTGTTTTTCTCCTTTCGTGCTTTCGTGATGAATGTTTTGTAAAAGTAAATAACCAAAGAAGGAAAGGACGCTAACCATGTTTAAAACCAAGATAACGGAAATGCTGGGAATTCAATACCCCATTCTGTGCGGGGGCATGCAGTGGATCAGCCGGGCCGAGCTGGTGTCCGCGGTGTGCAATGCCGGCGGCATCGGATTCATCACCGCCGAGAGTTTCGAAACACCGGATGACCTGCGGGCGGAGATCAGGAAGATGCGTGACTTGACGGATAAACCATTCGGGGTGAACATCTCCATGGTGCCTGAGTTCGGTCTTCCCGAGCGCAGCCTCCGGTTCTGCGATGTGGTTGCCGAAGAGGGGGTGAAAGTGGTCGAGACCGCTGGTCGGAGCCCCAAACCGCTGATGCCGAAACTGAAGGAGGCCGGCATCAAGGTCATCCACAAAATGACCTCTATTCGCCACGCGGAATCGGCCCAGAAACTGGGCGTGGATGCCATCACCCTGATCGGTTACGGTTCCGGCGGTCACATCGGCATGGACAACGTGGCCTCCTTCATCCTGATCCCAATGGCGGCTTCGCGCCTGCAAATTCCGGTCATCGCCGGTGGCGGAATCGCCGACGGCAAGGGCTTCCTGGGGGCCATAGCCATGGGAGCAGAAGCGGTTCTCATGGGCACGGCCTTTTTCGCCACCAAGGAAAGCCCCGTGCATGACGCCATCAAGGAAAGACTCGTAAAGACCCGGGAAACTGAAACCTGCCTGCTGCTGAATTCTATAAAAAACCCGATTCGCGTGGTCAAAAACAAGCTGGCGGACGAGTGCCTGGCCCTGGAGGAGAAAGAGGCCTCCTTCGAAGAGATCATCAACGCGGTGGCCGGCGGCAAAGGCAAGCTGGCCTACGACTGCGGGGACTCGGACATCAGCCCCATCGCCTGCGGCCAGATCGTGGGCGCTATCGATCGCGTCAAAACCGCGAAGGAAGTCATCGACGATATCGTGGAAGAGGCCGGTACCCTGATGAAGAGATTGAACGCGATGGTGAAATAAGTCCTAAAAGCCCAGGACCTATGCTTGGGCCTTACAGGTCCTATAGAAAAGGAGCTCGCATGACGGATGTTTACAGAAAATTGCAGGAACGGCTGGACGACATGGCCACAGGCTTTCCGGCCACGGCGGATGGCGTGGAGATGAAAATTCTGAAAAGGCTTTTTACGGAGGAAGATGCCGCTCTTTTCATCGAGATGTCTCCCCTGCTCGAAAAGCCGGAGGACGTCGCCGAACGCCTGGGAAGAGAGCCGGCCGCGTTGTCGGCGCAGTTGGCGGCCATGGCACAAAAAGGCCTTCTGTTTCGGGTGAGAAAGGGCGACCGGGCCCGCTACGCGGCTCCCCCCTACGTGGTGGGTATTTTCGAATTTCAGCTCAACGAGATGGAGGGGGAGTTCGCACGGGACAACGATGCCTATTTCGAAGAAGCGCTGGGCAAGGAAATCCAGGCTTTCCAGACGCCGGTATTGCGCTCCATTCCGGTAAAGCGGGAGTTGGTGGCCGAGTGGCCGGTGGCCCCATACGAGGACGCGCTGGAGATCATCAAATCCCACAAGAAAATTGCCGTGATGCCCTGTATCTGCCGGACGATGAACGCCGCCCTGGACAAGGCCTGCGACAAACCGCTGGAGGTCTGCATGGCCTTTGGATCGCATGCGGACTACTATGTCGAGAACAACATGGGGCGCTACATACAGGCAGAGGAGGCGCTGGAGGTTTTGAAAAAGGGCGAGGAGGCCGGGTTGGTGCTGCAGCCGTTCAATTCCCAGAAAGTCGGCGGCATGTGCAGCTGCTGCGGGTGTTGTTGCGGTGTACTGCGCTCCCTGAAAAAGCAACCCAAGCCGGCCGAGATGGTCAAAAGCAATTATTTCGCCGTGGTGTCTTCAGAAGATTGTATCGGTTGCGAAACCTGCCTCGACCGGTGCCAGATAGACGCGGTCCGGATGGCGGACGATACGGCGGTAGTCGACCTGGACCGCTGCATCGGCTGCGGCCTGTGCGTGACCACCTGTCCGGAAGAGGCCATTCGACTGATGAAAAAACCGGAATCGAACCAGTACCTGCCGCCGAAAACCGGTGCAGAAACATACATCAGGATCGCCGAGGAAAGGGGGAAGTTGGACAAGTTGATGCCCTCGTGACGTTAGACTTTCTTCAGCGGTAAACAAACAACATCCTTCCAGGGTGAGCCCAGAGCCGGGTCTTATGGTCCGGATATTTACTTGTAATATGCGACGTTACCAATTCGGACAGGAGGAAACGGGTATGGATGAAAAGATCTGGCACCAATCCTATGCTTCCGGTGTTTCCAAAACCCTCGACTATGAAAGGATCACTATTTCCGAAGCGCTGGCACGTTCGGCTGAAGAATATCCCGACAGGACGGCGCTCAATTACATGGGCAAACGCATCAGCTACAAAAACCTGAACGACATGGTCAACCGGTTCGCACGGGCGCTGCAGGATATGGGGATCGCGGCCGGTGACAAGGTGGGGGTCAGCCTGCCGAATATTCCTCAGGTGATCATTGCCAATCTGGCCATCTTGCGCATCGGGGCCGTGACCGTTCAGAACAATCCCCTCTACACCGAAAGGGAGCTGGCCTATCAGCTGGCTGATTCGGATTCGAGAATCATCATCACCCTTTCCCTGCTGGTGCCCCGCATGCAGGCAATAAAATCCCGGACCAAGCTGGAAAAAATTATCGGGACCCATATCCATGCGTTTCTGCCCTTTCCCAAAAAGCAGCTTTTTCCCTTCGTGAAGAAGGAAATGTACCGTAAAATTGAAGCTGCGGAAGATGTCCTGGTGTTCGAGGACCTGTTGGGTGGCTACCCACCCGACCCGGTGGAGGACCTGAGCCGGTGGGAGGAGATGGGCGCCATCCTTTACACCGGAGGAACCACGGGTGCGAGCAAGGGGGTTATGATCAGCCACTCCCACTTGAGTTCCAACGTCCAGCAGTTTGCATCCTGGTTCCCCGATTTGAAACGGGGCGAGGAGCGTCTGGTGGGGAATTTCCCTATTTTTCACACGGCCGGATTTTCGGCCATCCAGAACCTGATCATCTGGCAGGCCTGGGAAAACATCATGGTTCCCAGACCGGACCCGAAGATCAATCTCGATATCCTGAAGAAATACAACCCCACCTTCCTGCCGGGCGTTCCGACGATTTTTGTGGGATTGCTGGTAGAGCCCGAATTCAGAAAGCTTGACTTTTCAGGGATCAAAGGCTTCTTCTCCGGGGCCGCGCCCCTGGCCGCCGACACGATCAGGGATCTCAAGGAGATAACCGGCGCTACCATGTGCGAGGTTTACGGCTCGACCGAGGCCGGGCCTTTCGTGACGGTCACCCCCTGGGGCGGGGAAGTCAAACCCGGCACGGTGGGCACCCCGCTGCCTGACACCGACGTCAAAATCGTGGACATCGAAACCGGTGAAAAGGAACTGCCCGTCGGCGAACATGGTGAAATCGCCATGCGAGGCCCCCAGATCATGATGGGGTACTACAAGAAGCCGGAAGAAACGGCCGAGGTCCTCAAAGACGGCTGGTTCTATTCCGGAGATATCGGCTGTTTTGACGAGAGCGGCTATTTAAGCATCACCGATCGCAAAAAGGACATGATCATTGCCGGCGGTTACAACATCTACCCCGTAGAACTGGATAACGTCCTGTTCGAGCACCCCAAGATCCTGGAAGCCTGCACCATCGGTGTCAAGGACGACTACAGGGGCGAGACCGTCAAAGCTTTCGTGGTGATAAAGGAAGGCGAAAGCCTCACCGAGGAGGAGGTGGTGGCCTACTGCCGCGAGAACCTGGCGGCTTACAAGGTCCCCAAGATCATCGAGTTTATCGACGAGTTGCCCAAGAGCGCCGTGGGTAAAATCCTCAGACGTGCGCTCAAGGAGCGAGAAGAGCACAAATAATTGGTATGTTCCGCATTTTGGAGGAAAAATGCAGTGGCGCGTGAGCTGAAGGACACACGGGGAAAACGACGCGGTTGGTGGTGGAAGGTACCACTGGTGCTGCTGGCGCTATTGCTGGCCGGCCTGACGATCGCACTGCTGAACATCGATGCGATTGCGCGGGTCCAAATCAACAAAGCCCTGAACCACTACCTTGCGGCCGGCGGTGAAATTGCCGGTGTCGATATCGGGTTAATGGAGGGGCGTGTGTCCTTGGAGGGCCTTACCATCAACCCGCCACCGACCTACGGTGAGCGCCCCTTGCTGACATGGGATGCACTGACCGTGGATGTTGCCCCCCTGTCCATTTTAACCGGCAGGATCGTCATCGAAACAATAGGGCTGAAAGGGTTGACGCTTAGCGTCGTGCGCGACAAGCAGGGGCGACTCAATCTGCTTCAGATCATGAACCCGGTCGCATCCAGCCCCGATCCAGGGGACGGTCAAAGCGTGTCGGACCCGCCATGGATACCGGCCGTTCAGGTCAATTCCGTCATCGTGGAGGATTTGTCCCTGCACCTGATGGACCGGATGATGGATGAGAAATGGTCCGCCGGCCTGCATGTCGATTTGACCCTGAATGACCTGCAACTCGATGACCTCATTTCCCGGGACATCGGCGTGGGTCGCATCGATGTTACCGTAAGCGATCTTTCCGTGGATCAGCCGCCGGGGTTCAGCCGGGAGCCCCTGTTGGCGGCCGGTACGCTTGCATTGAGGGTAGACGACCTGGATCTCAAGCGATCCAACACGGTTGTTGTCAGCGAGATCGGCCTGGACACATTAACTGTCTCTGTAGAGCGCAATGCCAACCGTGAAGTCAACTTGCTCAAGCTGGTGAAATCCTGGCTGCCGGCTGCCGAGGGGCAGGCCGGGGGCGGAGGGTCGACTACTCCCGACGAGCAGGCAGATTCCGGATTGGCGCTGCCGACCGTGGTGGTGGATGAGATCGATCTCATGTCGATCAGCGCCCGTGTGCTGGACAGCATCGAGGGCCGTCCCTGGCAGGCCGGCTTCGAGGGGCTGGATATCCGGATCAAGGGTGCCGAGATCGGCGACATCGCGCGGCAGGCCGTCGCTCTGGCCTCTCTTGACCTGGACCTGCGAGGCGTTTCCGTGGACCAGCCGCCGGGTTTCGACACCGGTAAACTGTTCAGCCTGGAACGACTCAGGGTCATCGCCGAAAAAGCGCACAATCCCGGCAAGGAACTGGTTATCGAGAGTGTTCATTTGCAGGGGGTGACGTCTTCCGTGACGATGCGGGCCGACGGCGTGAGCAACCTCCAGGTCGTCAGGAAGGCGCTCTTCGGCAGCGACGAGGCGGCGGACCGGCCCACGGCAGCTCCCTCCGAAAGTCGGGAACCCTCGCCGACAGCACCGATCCTGCCGGCGGTTCTATTCGGGAAAATCTCCCTGGACGGCGGCCCGGTGATATATCGGGACGAGGTGTTTGCCGAAGAACCGCTGACAGCCGCCTTGGAAAACATCCGGATGGAGGCCAAGGGATTGCGTCTGTTTTCCGACAAGGCAGGCCTCGACCCGGCAGACGCGTCCCTGTCATTTGAATTGACGCAGCCCGGGAATCTGCCGACGGCGTATTTCGGCACCCTGGCAACGGTGGGGCCCCTGGGATACGGTGTTCCCATGGTAAACGCCCAGGTCCGCCTGGTGGGGCTCAAGCTGGACACATTGGGATCCCTGGTGCCGACCGCCACCCGTACGGCCCTGGGGGCCACCGGGCTTGACGCCGCCCTGGCCCTGGCAATGGATGCGGATTCGATCAATCTGAACGCTTCGGTACTGACCGACCACCAGATCCGCTACGAAGGCATCGCCGTGCAAGGTCCTTTGGACAAGCCCGCTGTAAAAATCGGGCCGGTGATGACCGGCGTTTTCAGCCGGGTTTCCGACGGCCTGGTCAACATGGGCAAAAGCGGTTTGAAATCCGGTGTCGATATTGCCGAGGGGGGGATCCAGGCTGCCAAAGAACTGGGTACCGGCGCCATCAAGGTTGGCGCGAACCTGGGAAAAAACCTGTTCGAAACGGTTGCCGGCGTGGTGACCCTCGACAGCGAAAAAGTCAAAGAAGGCGCCTCAGGCACTACCAGGGGAACGATCGACCTGACGAAGGATTCGGTCGAGAACACCGGCAGGGCGGCCGGCGGCGGATTGAAAAACTCGGTATCCGATCTGAAAGGCGTGGAAAGGGTCAGGGCGTGGGAGCGGGACATCCCGGACCGTTACCGTACCACCATGCAACACGCGCAACGCGTGCTTGCCGAGATGCCTTATCCGCCGGTTACCGATTAGCGGGCTCCGGATGAACCATGTTTACGAAGTAGTCCATGGCCTGCGGGTTGCCCATGGCGTCGACATTGACCGCTTTTTCCAGGGGAATGCCGGAGAGAATTTTCTTAACCGGCACTTCCAGTTTCTTTCCGTTTAACGTCACCGGCACTTCGTCGATAGCGTAAATACCGTCCGGTACATGCCGCGGCGAAAGAGTTGTGCGGATTTTCTGTTTGATTTTATGCTCGAGCGCGTCATCCAGGCGATGACCGGGCAACAGGACCACGAACAAAAGCATGCGGTAATCTCCTTTTTCGGGTGTGTATCCGACAACGAGACTGTCGACCACCTCCGCGAGCTCATCCACCGCTGCGTATATTTCGCTGCTGCCCATTCTGACGCCGAAACGATTGATGGTCGAATCCGACCGGCCGAGAATGACGCCGCCGCCTTCTTTTGTGAACTTCACCCAGTCGCCGTGTCGCCACTTGCCCGGATACATGCCAAAGTAGCTTTCCTGGTAGCGCCGGTCATCGGCATCGTTCCAGAGGTACAAGGGCATGGAGGGCATGGGCTCGGTGATGACCAGTTCTCCGACTTCACCGGTGAGCGCATTGCCCTGCGGGTCGAACGCCTGGGCATTTACCCCGAGGCAGCGGCACTGAAGTTCCCCGGCTTTGACCGGCAGGAGCGGACAAGACCCCAAAAAGCCCGAACACGGATCGGTCCCGCCGCTGACCGAACCCAGCAGAACATCGGATTTAACCTTGTCGTAGACCCAGCGAAATCCTTCCGGCGAAAGCGGTGACCCTGTCGAGCCCACCGTGCGCAGGTGTGAAAGATCGAAATCGCGGCCGGGTTCCATCCCGCCGTTCATGCAGGCGGTAATATAAGCCGCACTGGTACCGAAAATGGACATTTTCGATTTTTCGGCAAAATCCCAAAGCACATTCATGCCCGGATAGCCGGGGTTGCCGTCGTAAAGCAGGGACGTGGCGCCGGTGAGCAGCCCCCCCTGCATGATATTCCACATGACCCAGCCCGTGGTGCTGAACCAGAAAAAGCGGTCGGCCGGTTTGAGGTCCACATGCAGTTGTAAAAACTTGTAAAATTCCAGCAGAATGCCGCCATGGCCGTGCACGAGGGGTTTGGGCAGGCCGGTGGTGCCGGAGGAATAAACCACCCAGAGGGGATGGTCGAAGGGCACCTGCTCAAATTCCAGGCCGGCCGGCGTACGCATGAGGTCCTGCCAAAGGACGGCGTTTGTCAGGTTTCCCGCCCTGGCGCCAAGATCGAGGTAGGGGACCAGTACGGTGGCCTCGAGCGAAGTCAGGGCTTCCTGCAACTGCCGGTTTTCTCTGCTGCGGTCGAAGGCCTTGCCGCCGTACTGATAGCCGTCAACCACGAAAAGGGCTTTGGGTCCTATCTGCTTGAAGCGGTCGGTGATGCTGCGCATGCCGAAGTCCGGGGAGCAGGACGACCAGACGGCACCGATGCCGGCACAGGCGAGAAAAGCGATGATGGTCTGCGGGATGTTGGGCATCAACGAAACCACCCGATCCCCTCTCGCAACACCCAGGCGGCGCAATCCATGGGCAACCGAGGCCACCTGACCATGGAGTTCATTCCAGGAAATTTTCGTGAGGGGCTGTGTTTCGGATTGAAAAATCAAGGCCGGCCTTTTCGCGGACATATTGCGAAACACGTGTTCCGCGTAGTTGAGCTCCGCACCCGCAAACCACTCGGCACGGGGCATTTTTCGTTCCGCCAGCACCTGCGTGTAAGGCTTGGAGGCTTTGATTCGAAAATATTCCCACAGGGACTGCCAGAAATCTTCAATTTCCTTCACCGACCAGTGCCACAGCTGATCATACCTGTCGAAGCTTAACCCTTTTGTCCGTTTCAGCCACCGCAGGTAAGCGGTGATGTTGGCCGCGTCTATGGTTTCCCGGTCCGGTTTCCAGAGGACGGCGCTTTCATTGCCGGATCCTGATGCCATGGTCTTTCTCCATTTTGTCCGTGCAGGCGTTTTTCAAGATGCTTCAGGCAGATATCAATAATGCCGGCATAATTCAACCGGTCTTAATCAGCCACGGAATTATGACTGTCCCCGAACGGTGTCGGAACAGATTTGTCCGCTTTGGGTTCGTTTTCCCCGTGCTAATTGCCAATAGGTATTTTTAATAAAATCTTGGTGCCCAGTCCCGGTGCCGATTCGATGTTCATGAACCCCTTCAGAAGATTGATCCGTTCCTGCATGCTGCGCAGTCCCAGCTTTTTCTCTTTGGTGAGATTAGCCAGGCGTTGCTGCACATCGAAGCCTTTGCCGTCGTCGTGAATCCGCAATAGAATGTTTTTTCCGGAAACGACAAGCCGTACCTTTATCAACGATGCGTCGGCGTGTTTTTTTACGTTCAAGAGGCCTTCCTGCACGAGCCGATAAAGGTTTATGGTGGTGAAATCATCCAGGTTGATTTTTTCAAAACCGGCGGCCTTAAAATCAACCGAAATCAAATTCAGCTTCGTATAGTCATCACAGTAAGTTTGGATCGTGTCCACGATTCCGAATTGATTCAGACCGGCCGGACGGAGCTCATAGGCAAGTTCCCGCACGGAAGAGATCGTCGCTGATAAAATATCCGAAACCTTTTTTAAGCCCTTTTTCAATTCTGCATCATCCGTATACCGGCCACCCAACAGGTGTTCACATTGCATGTTTGCGGCGGTCAGTTCCTGAGCAAAACTGTCGTGCAGTTCCCTTGCTATCATCAAGCGTTCGACTTCTTGCGATTCCATCAATTTTTGATTGAGGTTACGAATCTCCTCAGAGGCTTGTTGGTGAGCTTTAATCTCCAGTTGCAACTCCCTATAGGCATCCTCGATTTCTTCGGTTCGTTCACGAACTTTGATTTCAAGCATACTGCGCGATTCCCGCAGGGAATCTTCAGACCGCTTGCGCCGGGAAATATCGGTGACAGCGATCAACAGGATGGTGTCATCGCTCTCTTGATCCTGGCTCACATTGGTTGCCAGGTGGGCGTACATCACAGAGCCGTCCTTTCGTTTTAGCCTCAATTCGCATGCCTGTGGGTTACATGTCTCATAGACCCTTTTGCAATGATCAGAGAATGTGTGCCGATCATCCGGCGTAACAATGGGGGAGAATCCTTTGTGAAGCAGGGATCTTCTGGTGTACCCTAAGAGATCCGCTCCGCCGAGGTTGACCTCGGTGATGAGACCCATGCTGTTTATGGAAAAATATCCAACGGGCGCATAATCAAACAGCTCATAATATTTGTCTCGGGATCGCTGCAGTTCGGATTGCGCCCGGCGCAATTCTTCATTCTGAAGTTCGAGCTCGGCCTGATGAATCTTCAACCCCTCGATCAACTTTTGGACATCATCAGCTGAAATGCTTTCGATATCTTTCGGGACCGCATCTAACCGCTGCCGCGAGCGGGGAGCCGCAACTTTTTTAGGTTTATGGGTGTCTTTTTTCATGGTTCCCGATGTGTTTGGATTTATGCTCGATCTCAAAATTTTCAACTGCCGGTGTGATGGGATATTCAAGCATGACGATAAAAAAATCGGATCTATAACCCAAAATAGGGCACAGCGATTGCCGAGGAATAATACCGCCCCTCGGCCGGCAGGCTTTTACCTTGTTATTGGTTATAGGGTCAAAAAAAATTAAAAAAGCCCCCATCCGGGCTTCGGGATGCCGCCGGATGAAGGCTTAATCTGGTTTGATTTCATAATCCCTCCTAAACTTAAAAAGCTTGAGGGCAATGTTTGATCAATACTTATTTTATATGTAATTCTGGATGAAAAAACAAGAAGAAATTCAGATCTTATAGGGTAATATCTTAAACGGAAATCTCCAGATTGAAAAAATAAATCTGAGCTATTTCACGCAGTAGAAGATAGAAGGCCATCGCATCGGGCCATTGTGCCGTTATATTGCCGATAATTAAATTATTGCCGCTATGACCGGTTTGTGTGGTAACGATATAGTACAAACCGGTCCCCCCTGCAATTGCTACCAGAGGTGATGGCATTTTTTGGATATATCGTTTAGAGATAAAAATAATTATTATGGTGGATATTCCGAAGCGAAAGGCAAAGCCAGCCATAATTGACATAATTTGTCATTTTCGTTATACATCCTGAGATCTCACCTTAACTAAAGGAGGTAACCTCAATGTCACAAATACTCGAAATCCTGGGTTGTAAGTACCCCATCATCCAAGGGCCCATCGGCGCACTGAACGATCCAAAAATGGTGGCAGCCGTGTCCGAGGCAGGAGCCTTCGGCTTAATTGCCCTGGGATACGCGACAGACATGGAATCGGTGAAAACCGCTGTTGCCCAGGTGAAGGACCTTACGGATAAACCCTTTGGGGCAAACCTCATGATCGCTATGAACCCAAACAACGAGGCTATCCTGGACATTTTGGCCGAAGCCGGGGTAAAGGTCGTGACCACCTCGGCTGGCTCTCCTAAACGCCTCTATCCTAAGATCAAAGAACTCGGCATGAAGGGTTTTCACGTTGCCCTGTCGGCACCTTTGGCAGTCAAGGCCGCGAATGCGGGGGTAGATGCAGTTGTCGTCTCCGGCACCGAATCCGGAGGCCTGCGCACTACCGGACCTGAGTCTACGAACATGATCCTGATTCCCTCGGTCTGCGACATGGTCGATGTGCCCGTGGTGGCTGCCGGCGGGATTTGCGAACGTCGGGGATACCGGGCAGCTTTGGCCTTGGGAGCTCAGGGCGTGCAGGTTGGGACTGCATTTCTCGCCTCCGAGGAAAGCCCCGCTTCCCAAGCTTGGAAGGAAGCCATCCTAGGGTGCGGAGACGCCGGGACCACGCGTCTGCCAGTGGGTGGTATGAGCATGCGGACCATTATCAATCCAAAATTGAATGAACTTTTAGCCTCAGGCGCAGATATGAACCAAGAATACAACCTGATGAACGCGCCCCAGGCTTGGCAGGATGGAGATTTTGATCTGTTTCCGGCCGGGGCCGGCCAGGTCAGTGCCCTGATCAAGGAAATAAAACCCATCAAGGACATTATTGCGGAGATGGTTGCCTGAAAATCCGATCATGGATCATTCCAATAGACTTTCAACCCTATTCTTCGTGTCCTTTGTGTCTTGGGGGTTCAATCGCACTTGCTCAATGCATCCAACCGCTTGCGATCCCTGCAGGGTAAAATTATTCTCTGGGCCGTCCGTGCCTCGAGCGCAGCGGGCGGTGAGATAGACGATGCCCTTAAGGTTGACCGGATTCCCTTAGGCCATACTGCTGTTTGATGCGTTCAAGCTCGGGTTCGAGTTGTTCAACGAGGGATGGCCCTCGTGGTGTAGGAAAAAGGTTGTGCAGTTCCCGCGGGTCGTTGGCAAGATCGTAGATTTCCGGCTCCCGGCAGCATTCCCACACGATGTATTTGTAGGTTTCGGTCCTCAATGCCTTGTGGGGCGGTACCCGGCCGCCAAAGGGAAAGTCGCGGAACAGCTCGTACACCCAACTGCTGCGACCCGGTGCATGGCGATCCTTCAGTATGCCTGCGAAGCTTTGGCCCTGCATGGATGCGGGTACGGGTACGCCGGCTATTTCGAGCAGGGTGGGCGCGAGGTCGATATTGAGGACCATCTGGCGGGCGCGCCGGCCGGGTTCGGGTATCAGATAGCGGGGGGCGCGAACGATATAGGGAATCCTGATGGATTCCTCGTACGGGTAGTGCTTGGCGTACAGCCGGTGTTCTCCCCAGATGTAGCCGTTGTCGCCGGCATAGACGATGACGGTGCTGTCCAGCAGGTCATTCTGCTCCAGAACCGTGATGAGGCGCCCCAGTTGTTCGTCCACCGAAACAAGGCATTCGTGGTAGCGCCGGTAGACGGCGTGCATGTTGCCCATGGTCCCTTCGAGCCAGTTGAGGCCGGTCCAGGTGTTGTATTTGTCCGATTCCGGCGCGAGGTGGCTCAGGTCGGCCTTGCGGTATCTGCCCTTCAGGTGAGCGGGCGGTTTCCAGTCATGGTGCACGGCCTTGTGTGACAGGTAGAGGCAAAAAGGGCCCTTTCTTTCGGCACGGACGAAATCGATGGCATAGTCCGTCAGCTCTTCGGTGATGTACGCTTTCCGGTTGGGAGTGAGCCGGTGGTTCACGTAGATGGGGCAATTGTAGTAGTCGCCCTGGCCGTCTTTTTTGGTGAAGGAGACGAAAAGATCGACACCCGGCAGGCCGGGCAGCCTCCCGCCCGGCATGTGCCATTTTCCGATGAAGGCGGTGGCGTAGCCCGCCTTTTTCAAGTGTTCGAGAAAGGTGATGTTTTTTTCAGGGTTCCAGCGGCTGAAGTTGTTGCGCACACCGTGGGCCGAGGCATACTGGCCGGTGAGGAAACTGGCGCGACTCGGGCTGCACAGGGAAGTGGTGACAAAGGCGTTTTCGAACAGGACACCTTCCCGGGCCAGGCGGTCCATGTTCGGCGTCTCCACAAAAGGGTGACCCATCACTCCCAGGGCGTCCCAGCGATGGTCGTCGGTGAGTATGAAGACGATGTTGGGCTTTTTTTCGGCAGCTACTAGGGGCAGCGCCGAAGCGATGACCAGAAGGATGACGAAGAAAAGATATCGCAATATTGACGCCTGCATTGAAAACCTGTTCGGGATGCGTACAATCATAATTGATAGAATTCCTTGCGGTGAAGATTCCCCTTAAACTTGCTGCGGGGAGTGTTCAATACAGGCCGAAAGTTTTATGTGTTATAGCGACGCAGTCGCGTTTCATAAAAGCGTGGTACACGCTTTTATTACCGGCAGTGCTGTGCGTAATGATGCACTACCATATAGACCCACTCCTGTCCTTTTATGAGGCCGAAATAGATGCCCACGAGTCCGCCGGACAGCATTGACATGACGACAGGACTGAATATAACAACTCCAGCGCCGGTTTCGCGACGGTCCACTCCCCGGCAGATCAGCTCGGCCAGGGAAAGTTCCACACAGGTGACGCACATGATGCCGAACGTCCAGGGAAGCAGGAAGAAATAGATGCGTTCGATTCCGCTGAACTGGCAGGCGATCTCGGCATCGACCATCAGCACCCAGATGACCGGGTTGGCAAAGGCGATCACCAGGCGCTCGATGAACCGGGCCCCTCTGAAGTACGCGAGCGGAGGGCCGACAAGGGCGAAGAACCAGAGAGAAACGAAAGTGAGGGGACCCGCCGTCCCGATAACGAAGTCCCTGAAAAGCCCCGGAGAAAGGGAACTGGCGGAGTTGTACACCAGGCTCGATATCTGGTGAATGGCCACCACCAGGATGAGGGGAATCACGAAACGCTGGATGAAGCTTCTTTTCTGCATACTGTGCGATGTCCCATTGTTTCAGGTGCAATTCGGGGAAGAAGGAAAGAAGCTTAGAAGGTGAGAGGGTAGGCAGGTTTGCCGGTGTTCCTGTCGCCTCCTGCTGATGTCCATCCGATCTTCCTACCCGCTTGCCTTCTTAAGTTCTGATCTTCTGATTGCCTGTAGCTCTGTCCATCTGGAACGCCGTCACCGGTTCCAGCTTCACTTCCGGGTATATCTGTCCATGACTCGGCGGCATGGAATTGTAAACCCAGTCGATGTCCAGAATCCCCAGCGTGGTCAGGCGTATCTTCCGGAACCCTTGAAACGTGCCCCTTACCAGCACCGACTGCATCTTCAGGTTGAGCCCCAGGACCGTCACGGCGGCACCTTTTTCAATCACGCCCAGTTCATCGGCATAGGGGCGGGCGGAAAAGACGATGCGGCGGCTGCCGGCAGTCTGGCATTGGATGGCCGGTATGATCACGGGAAACCCGTCACCGCCCAGGTACGAAATAAATTTCAAGGAATCGAGTTTGTCGAAGAGATTTTGTGCAAACGGCTTGAGGATGCGTTCCTTTTCCCGTGGGGCGGCCTTTCCCCTGGCGATTCTGGTGGCTACGGCGGCCGGGACGATTTTCCCCATGGGCAGCTTTTCCTTTCCGTACGTTTCTACCAGGTCCAGGTAATGGACGGTGTTGATGCCGAAATAGGTGTTGTAGCGGAACATCGGAATTTCATTGTAGACTTCGTATTCCGGGCCCTCGGTTCGTTTGTGGGTCCAGCGGGCCTTGCCGCGCCACAGGCGTCTGTCCATGGTCATGACCAGAAAACCGACATGCGGGTTCATCTGCATGTACCATTTGCTCAGGCCCATGCAGAACTGACCCAGGGTCAACTGGCCGGGACCGGGAGCCATGATGCTGGTGATCAGGGTGAGGTGGACCTGTCCGTCGGGGTTGACGCATCCCACCAGGCCGATCTTTTCGGCCGGCTCGAAGGCCTGCATCGCTTCTTTGGCAAAGTGATGTTTTGGCGTCATATCGTATACCTTTTTTATGGCTCTTGCGGGGGGCGCGTCCTTTTGCATCTATCCCCGCCTGAAAGCCGTCATTGAGATGTATCGAGCTTCGAAGAGCCGCTCCAGTGAACAATGCCCGGATCGACACCGGAGGCTTTTGCCGCGGATACCAGGCAATGGATCTGTTCTTCGTCCAGGAGGGCGGCGCGCTCAAACTGCCAGTGCAGTCCCAGACGGGCGTATTTGTCACGACACAGGTTATTGAAAGCGCACAATTCCCAGCGGCTTACTTTTCCGTCCAGATGTGTTTTTATCCAGGCTCCGATGCCGCTGATATTCTTTTCCGTGTCGGTGGCCCCCGGGATGAGCGGCGTTCTGATCCACAGGTCTTCGGGGTACAGGTGGCTGTCTATGTACGCGGCGGCATGCATCAGGTTTTCGAGAATAATCCGATTGTCGCTGCCGGTAAAGGCGTGATGCCTGTCGGGATCGATCTCCTTGATATCGAAAAGCACCAGGTTGGCATATGGCAGAAGCATGTCCAGGGCGCTTTTGTTGCACAATCCGCAGGTGTCCAGCGCGGTTTTCACTCCCCGGGCGCGGATCCGTTGCAGAAATTGGGCGGCAAAGGCGGCCTGGAGCGTGGGTTCTCCCCCGGACAGGGTCACCCCACCCATGGACTTTTCGAAGTACACCCGGTCCTTGAGAACTTCCCTTACCAGCGCTTCCAGGTCCCATTTTTTCCCGAGTAGTTCGAGGGCCGTGGACGGACACGCCTCGACACAGAGCCCGCATCCGTCGCAGCGTTTGCGATCGATTTCGACGCCTTTTTCCGACAGGGTCAACGCTTTGCGCGGGCACGTTTCCACACAGGTGCAGCAGCCGATGCAGCGCGACCCGATCCAATGGATCTGGGGCTGCGGAGCGATGCTTTCCGGATTGTGGCACCAGGTGCACTTCAGGCTGCAGCCCTTGAAGAAAACGGTGGTTCGCAGGCCCGGCCCGTCTTCGGTTGACATGCGCTGGATTTCAAGAAGGAGGGCCGAGTTGGATTTGTCCATTCGTCAACCTAAAACTTCATCACGAAATCACGAAAACAAGAAAGCACGAAAAAATCGACAGGGCTGAAACCCTGGACTACACAACAACACGCCGAATGCATTGTAGCCCAGGGAGTTATTCCTGCAACCTAAAACATAAAACGATTTCATAAAACGATTTCAGGGTTTGGCACGTGAATATTGTTTTAATTATCAAAACTGACTGTGGCTCAATCGGTTAATGACTTCATCCTGCAATTCCCTGCCCACCGTGGTGAAATAGGCGTTATAGCCTGTGATTCTGACCAGCAGATGACGGTAGTCCGTGGGATTTTTCTGGGCATCCCTGAGCATTTCGGGGTCGAGGATGTTGACCTGAAGAGCGGTTCCCCCGTTTTCGACGTACCCCTTGAGAAAGGCCTTGAATTTCTTTCTGTGTTCGGGGTCCTTGATGATGGACGGGTTGAAGGTCATGGTGTGACTGGCGCCGTTGGGCAGGCAGTTGAGATAGTCTAGCCAGTCGCCGTTGCCGTCCGCCGCTTTCCCGCCGAGCACCTTGCCCACCGAGTTGGTGTTGGCCGTGGGGCCCTTTATGTCGGCACCGTTGGAGGGGCAGATGGCGTTGGACAGAAACTGGCCCCTGCGCCGGCCGTCGGCGCTGGCCGCCATGATATACCCGTCACCGGCCCAGTAGTTCCAGCTGAGCATTCCGGGCCGGAACCGGCGGCCGGTGGACAGGGTTTGGTATTTCCAGGTTTCCGCGCACCAGAGATCCATGACTCTTTTGGCCAGGGCATCGGCATCGTCGTCGTCGCGCCCGTACTTGGGGGCCTTGTTCTTGGCCATGGCCTGGAGTTTGGCATGGCCGTGCCAGTTGTCTTTCAGGGCCCTGACGAGTTGGCCCATGGTGCAGGCCCGTTTGTCGAAAACCAGGTATTTTACGGCCAGAAGCGAGTCGACCGTGGTGGCGAAGGTGACGGCCTCGAGGGTGGTGAAGTTGATCTCGGCGCCCCCCCGGGTAATGTCTAGGCCCTTTTCGGCACACCCCTTGACCAAACAGGAGAGGTAAGGTGTCGGCAAAAACGCCGCACGCACTTTTTCCGAGGCCTCATACACCCGGGCGCACCTTTCGACGATGTAGGCGGTTTGACGGGCATAGGCCCGCCAGAAGTCGTCGAAGCTCTCGAAGGACGTTGCATCGCCGGTGTCCGGGCCCTCACGCCGGATTTTTTCCGGCGTACCTTTCATGGGGTCGACGAAGGCGACCAGGTCCCTGCCCCCGGTCAGGGCCAGCTCGACGGCCTTGAGCAGGTTCAGGTTGATGTCCACGGTGCCGGAGCGGTCATTGCCCACCATGGTGTTTTCCAGGCAGCCGACCGGGGCGTAGTCGTAGACGTTGCCGGCGTTGATCAGGTGGGAGAGGCCGGCTTTTTCGGCCTCCAGCAGCATGCCGGCCATGGATCTTTCGTCGAAGTTGATCAGAAACGGTGCCCCCTGGCTGTCGGAGATCATGTCGACCACCTTGTCGAGCAGCGGCTCCGGCGACCGGCGATGCAGCCTGACGTTGGGCTTGGGTTCCAGGATGGGGGTCATGTCATCGATCACCTCCAGGAACATGTAGGTCAGCTCGTTGGTCATGTCACGGCCCCCGGCTCCCATGCCCGAAAGGGTGATCAGCTGGCCGAACCCGGCCGTGATGCCCTGGTTGCCGTTGCGGATCATGGCATCGTAAGCCGTGTTGCAGTGGAACCAGAAGCACTTGAGGATCTCCTTGGCAAATTCGCGATCCATGCCCCTGGATTTCGAATATTCCCAGTAAGGCAGCAGATACTGGTCGATTCGCCCGAAGGAAACGCCGGGTCCGGGGTAGTTCTCGTCGCTCATGATCAGCATGTGGGTCAACCAGAGAGCCTGCACCGCTTCCCAGAACGTTTGCGCGGGCTCCCAGGGCACACGGGCAAGGTTGTCCGCCATTTGCCGCAGCTCGTCTTTGCGGGTTCGATCCTGCTCTTTCCCGGCCAGGTTTCGGCACAGCCGGGCATACCGTCCGGCCAGTTCTCCCGGGAGGGTAGCCGCTGTCATCATGGCCCTTAGCTGTTCCCCCCTGGGGCCGTTTTGTTCATCGGCACCCAGGTTTTCATAGGCTGTTTCCAGCTCCGCGAGAATCCCTTTCCAGCCGATGCTAAGGGCGCGCTCGTATCCGGGCACCAGATGACCGTTGGTTGCGCCGGCATTGCCGTAACCGTGGTCGTGGAACCATTTCATTTGGGCGCGGGCGCCTTTTTTGCCGGTCACCAGTTTGTCGTAGGCCTTGCGTTCTTTGGAGGTAAAACAGGTGGAGGTGACCACGTTGAACCTGGCCCCGGCAATGAGATCGCCCGGGAGCATCTCCTGGGGGACGTGGTTCACCATGACCTCTTTGAGAAACCAGGCTTTTCTTTCGGCCAGCGAAAGGCTCCAGAAGTCCTCCCTGAGGGGGACATTGCGTGCGGCCTGGTGGTATCCGCCTCCCAGCGTGTCGAGAAGCATATAGACCTCCGGCACGATGTAATAGGTCATTTCCTGGTACTGAAGGTCCCAGGGCGTGCCCGTCGACCAGGCCGTGAATTCGTTGTTCCAGTTTCTTTTGTTACCCTCGAAATAGTAATCTCTTAACCAGGAAACCCGTGGCGAGAGGCCCTTGGGCTCCTTCATCGGGTGGGGACGGGGCTGAGCCAGCGCGGTTGTCACGGCATCCTCCTCCGGAATGAAAATTTCCTTTAAATATGAACCGTTCCGATCAATTACTTATAAAAAAAAATGCTCGTCGCGTCAATATTAAAGGTGGCGGGCACAAGTTTGGACCGTTGCTTGAAAACACGCATCACGACTTGGCGGCTTTGATTGCAGACGGGTCTCAATTGTTTTTCGCGTATACTGAAGTCCCCTCCTTGATAGTTTCCGCCTTTTCAACGGTATTGGTTTTATGGTCCATTCGATTCCTCCTCTGCGACAGTCAAAGAACGGGGCCCTGGCGGCATTGGCAGCTCCCGCAACGCTGTGGGTTATTGAATGTTTTTGCCGGCGGATGGAAGGCTTCCCTTTTTGATCGTGTCTTTCAAGATCTCTTGCATGAAATTGTGAGTCAGGTGATAGACAAAAATGGGGATGAGTTCCGCGTTCGTTTTGGCAATGTTTTTTATTTCTTTCTTTGAAAAATCGTTGTCGATCAGGTCCTGACGGAATCTTTGCAGAGACGCATAAAGCACCTCGATATGGTTGTCCCGCAGCTTTTTCAGGGCCGTTCTGCTGAAGCCGTTTTCGTGGGACAGCCCCCTTTTTCGCATGTCGCCGATCAGTTTACCCAGCTGAACCGCGTCGTGCGGATAAACTTTTTCACCGCCAACTTTCCTGGGAACGATGATCCGATAATTTTCAAAGTCCTTAAGTCTTTCCGGGCTCATGCCGGTATATTCGAGAAAGGTGTTTTCCCCCTTGATTTCTTCAGGCATGAGATAGTCGTTGGTTTCGAAGTAAGCACTTTTGATTTCCAGCAGCTCTTCATCTTCCACCTCCAAGCGTTTGTCCCTGATAATTTTTTTTATCTGGGAAATCGGAAGGAAATGCTTCTGCTGAAGCTTCTTGATCAGCAGGATACGTTCCACATGCCTTTCCTCATAACGGGCCTGGTTCGGAAGCGGTTTTTCCACCGGCGGCAGCATGCCTTCGCGGACAAAATAATGGATCATTTCTCTGGATACCCCGGTTTTTTTTATCAAATCTTTCATTTTCATGTTGATTTGTGAGACCTCGTGACGGTTAGGATAAAAAATGCTTGCAATTTAATGTATAACTAAATTATACATAATTTCATTACACGGTCAAGCCGGAATTTCAGCTTACATATCGAAGAACGGTGCTTTCTAATATTTTTTTAAGAAGGTATATGCCGGATTATGCGCCCTTTCAACATCGGGGGCAGGTGCCGCTTGGGACGAACAACCACATCAACAAAAAGGAGGGAATATGGCATACGTCGATACATTCGTAGGGTTTAACATCATGGCCATTGTCGGCCTGATGCTGGTGATCGGGGTGATCTTAAGGGCCAAAGTCAAAATTTTTCAAGATTTCCTCATCCCCGCGGCCATCATCGGCGGGGCCATCGGGTTTATTCTGATCAATACCGGGTTGCTGCCTTTCGAATCCAAACAGTTCGTGAATTTCAGCCTGCACGCTTTCATTATCAGTTTCATGTCCTTGTGTCTGACAAACAAGCCCGACGATGCGGTTGAAGTCAGTAAAAAGGAGTATCTCAGAGGCGGGCTCTGGATGTCTTTTGTCTGGGCCGGCAGTGTGGGGCTGCAGGCCATTGTCGGCGGCCTGCTCGTCCTGGGGTACAACCTGGTCACCGGCAGCAGCTTTTCAGAAACGTTCGGCTACATCTCGACCCACGGCTTTACGCAGGGTCCAGGTCAGGGCCTGACCATGGGCAAGATTTGGGCGGGGCTTGGCGCCTCGGGCGACCTGCCGATCGTGGGGCTGATTTACGCGAACATCGGCTTTATTTTCGCTTTTATCATCGGTGTTCCTATGGCCCGCTATTTCATTAAAAAAGGGGTGAACACCAACAGGAAGGCCAGCATCGAGAAAGAGTACCTGGTAGGCATTCTTGAAAATAAAAAATCGAGTGCCATGGGACACGAAAAAACCCATCCGGCCAATATCGACACCTTGGCCTTTCAACTGTCCATCTTGTTTATCACCTACGGGCTTACCTACCTGTACATGAAGTATATTCTGGTTTACTTAAAAGGCGTACCCTTTTTAGGGGTGTTGACGGCTTGGGGCTTATTTTTCTTTCACGGTCTGGTGGTGGCGACCGTCGTCAGGCTGATCATCAACAAGATCGGGTTGGGCCACATGTTGAGTTCCCGCCTTCAGAAACACATTACCGGCGCCGCGGTCGATATTTTATTAGTGGCCTCCTTCATGAGCGTCAGTTTTCAGGTGCTCACGAAATACCTGGGGCCGATCCTCGTGGTATCCGTGGGCGTCCTGGTGGTGACATTCCTCTATATCTGGTATTTTGGCCGCCAGCTTAGCGAACTGGGACCCGAAAGAATGATCGCCCAACTGGGCTGCTGTACGGGAGCCACGGCCAATGGGCTGTTGCTGCTGCGTATTCTGGACCCTGATTACACGACGAGTGTGTCCCTGGAACTGGCCTTTTTCAATGTGGCGATTCTCTTTACGGCCGGCGTGCCGCTGTTCCTGGTGGCACCCAACGTGCCCAACATGAGCATGCTTGCGATTATGGGATTCTACGGCCTGTACACCCTGGTCTGTTTCGGGGTGGTTTGGTACCTGGGGAAAAGAAAGAGCGATAAGGAGGTTGTCTGATGGGTCAAAAAACAATCTATCACGGGGGCACGATCCATACCATGGACAGTTCATTGCCGCGGGCAACGGCTCTGTTCGTGGAAAACGGCATCATCAAAGCGGTCGGCGATGTTTCCGAGATAAATAATCTGGCGGACGCCGACACCAGGAAGGTAGACCTTCATGGCGGTTTTCTGGTGCCGGGGTTGATTGAAACCCACAACCACCTCTCATACCTTGCTTTTTTCATGGAGCATTGCCACCTGGGCGGCGGCGCTTGTCAGAATATCGATGATGCCGTTCGTCTCCTCAGGGAGCATGATGCCGGGGGGGATGCGGAATACATTGTCGGCCGGGGGTTTGACGACAGCTACACGCCCGACCTGCGACATCTCACCAGAAAGGACCTCGACAGGGTATCGCAGGTAAAGCCGGTTCTGGTTCACCACATGTCCGGACACGTAGGCTATCTCAACAGCAGGGCGCTTGAGCTCATGGGTATCAGCGCGTCGACGGAAAACCCTCCGGGCGGTTGGATCGAAAGGGATGAAAGCGGCAACCCCACGGGTAAACTCGAAGAAATGGCCTGGTTTCAGCTGGTAGCGGAAAAAATGCCCCAGCCTACAGACCAGGCAAAGATCCAATCCTTAATCAAAAAAGCCGTAACCGTGTTTAATGGATACGGCGTGGTGGCCGTGCATGATGCCGCCATCGGCATTGGCGGAACCGGGGAAAGAATCGTATCCGCCTACCAGGCCCTGGAGAATAACAGGGAGCTTAACATGCGTGCCTTTTTGTCCATGATGGTGCAGTCTTCAATGCAACAAACGCCCGAGCAAATCGATGCTGTCGGCATGGGCAGGAGGCGGGTCGTGGTTGGCGGCGTCAAACTGTTTGTGGACGGATCCATACAGGCCAATACCGCGGCCCTGCTCGCTCCTTACAAAAACAAGCCTGATTTTAAAGGGGAAATGGTCATGAGCCCGGGTGATATCGAGGAAGCTGTTTTGAAGTACCACAAAAACGGGGATCACATCTCGATACACGCCAATGGCGATGCCGCTATCGAGGCCGTTGTCACGGCCTTTGAAAAGGCTCAGAAAGCCCATTTCAGGAAAGATACACGGCATATGGTGATCCACTGCCAGATGGCTCATAAAGCGCATATCGACAGGATGAAGGCTGCCGGCGTCATCCCCAGCTTTTTTGGCATGCATGTGCATTATTACGGCGATCGTCACTTGGACACATTCCTCGGTGAGGAGCGTGCTTCGAGGCTCGACCCTTTTGGCGATGCGCATCGTGCGGATCTCGATTTTACACTGCACACCGATACGCCCGTGATGCCGCCTTGGACCATGGCATCCATAGGAACGGCGGTGACAAGGAAAACCAAAGGCGGGACGGTATTGGGTGAAGACCAGAGGATCAGCCCTGAAAAGGCGCTGGCGGCCTATACCACCATGGCCGCAAAATGCTCCTATTCGGAAAAGGACCGGGGTAGTATCAGTGTCGGCAAACTGGCGGATTTTACCCTGCTCTCCCAGGACGTAACGCAGTGCGATCCGGATGCGATCCAGGACACCGAGATCTTAAAGACCATCATCGAGGATCAAGCGGTATTCGAGGCCTAGGCCGTCTGATCGACGCGACGGTTTCTAACCAAACAGCGACCTCCTGTAGAGCCGGAGGTCGCTGTTTGGTTTCGACCACGCTATAGCGTTTGACAACATAAAGTTCGAAAAAATATTCCTTATGTTGGACATCGGGTGTGTCGGAA
Source organism: Deltaproteobacteria bacterium (assembly GCA_022340465.1). Lineage (NCBI taxonomy): Bacteria > Pseudomonadati > Myxococcota > Myxococcia > Deltaproteobacteria bacterium. The sequence continues at coordinate 84,481 of JAJDNW010000030.1, forward strand.
CATGTATATGACAACCGGTATAGAGGTATCTGCAGAGCGTTGGATCGGATTGCCTGGGGAAACATGAGATTTCTCAGTTGACATTGCAACTGAGGAGATGTACTCTTATATACAAACCTATTGGCCGCCCATGGACAGGCGCCGGCTTTGGGTTTGCAACAGGAGACAGCATGGCCGCCAAAGATGAAAATGCCCCGCTGACACCTTGGATATGCTTTATTTCCAGGCTCTCCATGCGCCATGTCGGGGGGGAAATGAGCCGGATGGGCTATGGACAGGGGCAGTTTTTTCTGCTGTCGGAACTCTACGAAGAGGAGGGACTCAGCCAGGATGAGCTGTCACGCCGGGTGGGTGTTGACAAATCCAACACCTCGCGTGCCCTGGCCAAGCTGGAAAAATTCGGTCTGATCCGACGGGAAATCGACCCGGAAAACCACAAGATTAAAAAAGTGTTTCTGCGTTCCAAGGCCTGGAAAGTCAGGGAGGAGTTTAAAAAGGTTCAAAGGCGCTGGAACGCCGAACTGTTGCATGGATTGGGTGAAAAGGAAAAAACCGCCCTGCTGGCGGGCCTTCAGAAGGTTGCCGGCAATGCGGAAGCAGCTTTTGAACGCCAGGCCTTGCCGGGGACAGCCGGCAGAGCCGCCTGAAGAAACGATCGAGGAGACTGACGAATATGGAGTTGACTGACATTTTATCGGTAGAGGAGTGGGCCGCGTTCGAGAAAGAACTCTTTGAGCGCTTCAAGATAAACTGCACGGTCTACAATACAGACGGGGTCGGCGTTACCGGCAAACCCAACTGGTGCAACGAACTGTGCCCAAAAATAAAGGCCAACCAGGATTCCCTGGCCGCCATCTGCGCACCGGGAAACCAGAATTTTATGGCCCAGGCCAAGAAGACCCGCCAGCCCATCATCGCCGAGTGTGATGCCGGACTGGTTAAGATAGCGGTGCCGGTTTTCAAGGGAGATGAATTTTTAGGGACCGCCGGCGGATGCGGGCTGCTCCCCGAGGGCGGCGAAGTGGAATCGTTTCTGATCGAAAAGACGGCGGGATTGACGGAAGCGGAAATTGCCGACCTCAGCAAAGACATGGGCACCATGACCCAGGCCCAGGCGGAAGAGATGGCGGCATTCATCGAAGCGAAGGTTGCAGAATTCATGAACAACCAGGGAAAGTGAGGTCAGTGTGCAGGCAGTAAAAGCATTCATCGAGGATTGGCGGGACGATCCATCGGGGCTGAAGCCGGTTTTTGTATCCTATTTCGAGGATCTTAAGAAAATGGATGGGGCCGTGATCGAATTCAACGAGCGCCCGGGCATCAGCTATTCCCTGCGCGGTATGCATAAGAACGGCAGCGATCGGCCGCTTTTCGTGATGATCGACGTGATCGACGACGACCCCAAGCAGCGGTGGCTGTCGGTCTGTTTTTATGGAGACACCATTACCGATTCCGATGAGGAGGGCGACCTCATACCCGAAGGGCTGTTAGGGGATGACGGTTACTGTTTCGATCTGGTGGAAGCGGATGACGCTTTAGCGGCCTACGTGCGCGAGCGCATTCAGGAGGCGTACAGAAGTCAGAACTGATCATAAAAGGAGCAAAAACCCATGCAACCTCCGGCTATGATTCTGCCCGGCAGCAGGCAGATCGACTGGCACCGTTTCGAAGCCTCGCTTTACGACCGTTTTGCCGTAAATGCCGTTGCCCTGACCCGCAGCGGCACGCGGAAAACCGAGGGCGACGTCCCCTGGGCCAACGATCTTTGCCGGCTGATAAAGACCCACCCCGACGGCGCGGACCGGATCTGCAGCAAACTGCTGAAGATCCTGATGCAGGCGGCCAGGGCAAAAGAGGCCTTCATCACCGGCGAGTGCGCCGCCGGCATGAACAAGTGGGTGCTGCCCATTGTACAGGACGACGAGATCGACGGGTTCGTCAACATCTGCGGTCGCCCCTTCTGCAATGCGGAAAGGATTTACACCGATTACATCAGCCAGACCATTCAGGTGGACGAGGCAACCATCCTGAAGATGCTGCCCTGCCTCCAGCCCATCGACCCGCGCACGTTGAAGGAGATGAA
>JAJDNW010000031.1 GCA_022340465.1 Deltaproteobacteria bacterium
GAACTGGATGGAAGGCCGGGGGTAAAAGAGGTATCCGCAGAACTGATGCAGAAACTGGAGGAATCATGACGTTTTGCACGGCGATTAATTGTATGGACGGGCGGGTGCAGCTCCCGGTCATTACGTATCTTCAGAAGCGTTTTGACGCCATCTATGTGGACGTGATCACCGAACCGGGTCCCAACCGGATTCTCGCCGATCAGACGGACAGCACTCTGACCGCATCCATCTTGAACCGTGTGAACATCTCCGTCAACAAACACGGTTCTACCAACATAGCGGTCGTCGGCCACTATGACTGTGCGGGGAATCCCACTCCGGAAGAAGAACAGCTGGTCCAGACCAGGAAGGCCGTTGCGCTGCTCCGCAAGGAACATCCGGGGTGCACCGTTATCGGTCTTTGGGTGGATCGGGATTGGGAAGTAAGCGAAATTCCCTCCGATGCATCCTAGCCGGATATCCGGGCAGGAATGGTGTTACTCGGCAGGGTCACCGCGAAGGTGACCCTCTGCCCTTCCTCGCCGGCCACATGCAGGCTGACGCTGAACTTAGATTCCTTCATTGTGCCACCTTCTCCCGACCCTTATGATCAAATAAAAACAGCGGAGTGGCTGAAAAGCCTACCCGCTGTTTTTTTATACAACCGATTTGTTACCTAGCGTCTTCATCACTTATCTTTATCACGTTTTTTTCCGCCAGCACATGCATTTCTTCATTGCTGTAACCAAGCTCTGCCAATAGTTCTTTTGTATCGGCGCCTATGGCCTCGGCGGGATTGCTGCGCAGCCCGAAATCATAGTCCCTGATGCGGATTGGCAGGCGGGGCATCTTGGTTTCTACCCCGCCGGGAAACATGGTATGGATAAGTCCACTTTTCTCTTGGTTGAGCTGCGGGTCATCGAACAAGTCTTCGGGGCGGGCAACCGGCGAAAAACATATCCCGGCTTCGTCGCATAACCGGATCGCTTCCGCTTTGGTGTATTGTTTGATCATCTTTTCCACTTCCGGGATAAACCACTCGCGCTGGTCGATACGACCGTTGTTGGAATTGAGCCTCTCATCTTCCAGCCAATCCTGTCGATTAAAGGCTTCACAGAAACTTCGCCAATGCTTTTCGCTGATCAAGCCGATGAAAATGTTTTCCTTATCTTTGGTTTCAAACAAACGATAGACTGACCAGGCACTGACCCTGACCGGCATCGGGGGAACCGGCTCGCCGGTCAGTGCAGAGTAGGCCATATGCTGGCCCATGGCGAAGGCAGTAGTTTCAAACAAAGCGCTCTTCACCTCAGCTCCTTTTCCGGTCCTCTGCCTGTCGTACAAGGCCGTCATGATGCCGATGACACCGAACATGCCGCCTGTGATATCAATAATGGACGTCCCTGCTCTCGTGGGCTGTCCGGGAGGACCGGTCATGTAGGCCAGGCCACCCATCATTTGCACCACTTCATCCATTGCGACCCGTTTTTCGTACGGACCGGGCATGAATCCTTTGAGCGAACAGTAAATCAGCACGGGGTTTTCCTTGGAAAGGGGTTCGTATCCATACCCCAGCCTCTCCATGGTTCCCGGCCCGAAATTTTCGATGAGAACGTCGGCCGAACGAATCAGTTTAAAAACGATTTCTTTTCCTTCAGAAGATTTGAGGTCCACGGCCAATGATTTCATATTCCGTGTGAAGTAAGGATAGTAGCCCACCCCGAATCCTTTGAGGCGCCGGGTGGGATCACCGCCGGGCGGTTCAAGATGGATCACCTCGGCACCCATATCGGCCATTATCATTCCAGTGGTCGGTCCCATGACCGCATGGGTGAAAGCAAGAACCCGGATTCCTTCCAGGGGGAGCTGTTTTTCGTTTGCATTCATGTAAAGGGCCTCCTTTCCAGTCCCGGCTTTTTTGTCCCAGTATTGGATCATTGTCCGGCTTGAAGACAGCGCCGGAATTTCTTACTCCGCTACTCGCGGCATAGTACTCTATTCAGGAAAATCCCCATTTATTCTGAGATAATTCGCCAATCCACCGGCCGTCAGTATGGCGATCATACCGGGCGGCAAGGGGATGATTTGATGGGAAACAGCTTTCGTCAGATTCTCCATTTTTCCTGCGGCGGGATCTATATGCAGCAGGTCTCCCGTTTCGATTCCTGACCAGTCCACTTCAATCACCGGCAATCCCACATTGACGGCGTTTCTAAAAAAAATTCGGGCAAAAGATCGGGCTGCGACGGCTGCGACACCAGCGGATTTCAGGGCCAATGGGGCCTGCTCCCGGGAAGAACCGCAACCGAAGTTCTCTCCAGCGACAAGGATATCTCCAGGTGTCATGCGTTCCCGAAAATCAGGATCCAGATCTTCCAGAACGTGTTCGCCCAGTATCTGCAAATCCAAGGTCTTGGTGTACTTTCCCGGAATGATCACATCCGTATTGATATGATCACCGTAAACATGGGCGCAGCCATGCAATATAAGAGCATCCATAAGCGAATCCAATTCACAGGTACTGCCTGGGATCGGTTATTTTGCCGGCACGGGCCGAAGCAGCGACCGTGGCGGGCGACGCCAGATAGATAACCGCTCTGGGGTTGCCCATTCGGCCGAGAAAATTGCGGTTCCCTGAAGAAATCACCACTTCGCCGTCTCCGGGCACGCCGTTATGCGTTCCTACACACGGACCGCAACCCGGTGGAATGAAAGTCGCCCCTGCTTCAGTCAGGATTTCCACTGTCCCGTCCCTTACGGCGTCAAGAAACACCATTCGTGAGGCTGGCGACACAATAAGGCGCACGTCCGGGTGGACGGTGGTGCCTTTCAATATACGGGCGGCCATGCGAAGATCGTCCAAGCGACCGTTGACGCATGTACCGAGAAAAGCGACCTGCACCGGTCGGCCTTCCTCTTCCTCCACGGGGCTCGCCAGATCCGGCGAGTGAGGCCGGCTTACCATAGGGCATATATTCGACGCGTCAAAAGCAATCGTCTCATCGTAGGTTGCATCCGGATCCGGTCGAAATGGTTCGATATCGACTGTTGGAAGTCCGTCAGGATGAACGAAGCCTGTTTTTGCGCCTGCCTCAATGGCCATATTAGCCATGGTCATCCTGTCAGCCATACTCAATACCGCTGTCGCCGTCCCGCTGAACTCCAGGGATTTATAGGTGGCCCCGGCAATACCTATGCAACCGAGGACAGCCAGAATAATGTCCTTGCCCTGCACACCAGAAGGAATTTGTCCGTCTATGACGATTCTTTTCGTTCGGGGAACCTTGAGCCAGGTTTTCCCGGTCAACCAGACGCCGGCCAGGTCCGTGGAGCCCATTCCTACACCCATGGCCCCGAGGGCTCCATAGGTGCAGGTGTGGGAATCGGCGCCGATAATAATTTGATTGGGCCTTACAAATCTTTTCTCCACCAGCACCTGATGACAGATACCTTCTCCCGCTTCCAGCAATTGACAGTCTTGGCGTCGGGCGAAATCACGCATCAGCATATGCAGGTTGGCGATGTTCGAATTTGGTGCAGGTGCGGCATGATCGATTACCAAAATGCATCGAGCGGGATTCCAAAGCTTTTTTCCGCCCATGGCATCGAAGGCAGTGATGGCCAAAGGAGCTGTGGTATCCGAAGCCATGGCACCGTCCACCGGCACTATAACGATCTCATCAGGTTCGACAGGCCTTCCTACATTCCTGGAGATAATTTTTTCTACAATAGTCTGTCCCATTTCTTTCGAAGCTAGCCCAATACCATTTTGATGTCTTCCCGGGCCAAGAGGCGGTGCATCTTTCCTTCGGAAGGCTTTCCAAAAAAGTCTTCCAGGGATCGGCTAATCCGGGCCAGTCGCTGAACGTTCAGGCCCGTCTCGATGCCCATCTGATGAAGCATCACCGCGAAATCCTCTGTAGCAATATTTCCCGTAGCACCCTTGATGAAGGGGCATCCACCCATTCCGCCGAAGGCCGTATCAAAATGATTGATTCCGACCTGCAACGCGGCCAGTGCGTTGGCCAGCCCCTTGCCTTCCGTGTCGTGAAGATGGAGCCACACAGGCCTTGTCCCGGCCAGTTTGACTGTGGATGCACAAAGGGACTGTATGGCCGCCGGATTG
>JAJDNW010000032.1 GCA_022340465.1 Deltaproteobacteria bacterium
GTCCACATCTAGCCCATTTGTACAATGAGGGTTTACCTTACCGGATCCGTTGAATTTTGCAACACCTTCTTCCGTTTGGTGCCGGGGGTGAATTCAGCAGGGTGAACAAGTGGTGTTGATTTCAAAGGCCTTGACAGAAAATGATGCAGCCATTATTAAAGATGGACCAACCGATCTGTTTCCCCTTTTAAGATAAAAATCAACCTGTAAAAAAGAAGGAGGTGATAGACAAGATCGTCCGTTTACCCAAAACCAGATAAATGGCAATTCAAGAAGCAAGGAGGCCGTTATGAAATGCAAGCAATTGTGTTATATCCTGGCAGGTATCGCGATGTTCATGTTCCTCGTTGGCCCGGCAACCGCAGCCGACACCATCAAGATCGCCTACATAGATCCCTTGACCGGACCTTTCGGCAGTACCGGTGATGCCGGCCACAAGCACTTTGAATACATGGCCGATCGCATCAACGCTGCTGGCGGCGTGTTGGGGGGCAAGAAATTTGAAATTGTGCCCTTTGACGACAAGATCAGTGCCAAGGAAGCACTTGTCAACCTGCAAAACGCCATCGATCAGGGCATCCGCTTCGTGACTCAGGGCAACGGTTCCAGTGTGGCCGGTGCATTGATCGAGGCGGTCAACAAGCACAACAAGCGCAACCCGGACGACCCGGTCCTGTACTTCAACTACGCCGCGGTCACCCCCGCGTTTACCGAGGAAGGCTGCAGCTTCTGGCACTTCCGCTTCGATGCGCATGTGGCCATCAAAATGGACGCCATCTCCGAACACATCAAATCCCGGCCGGAAATAAAAAAGGTCTATCTGATCAACCAGGATTATGTTTTCGGACATTCCTGCAGCGAGGTCATCCAGGCCATGCTCAAGGAAAAACGCCCGGACATCGAGATTGTGGGCGACACCTTCCATCCCCTGGGAAAAGTCAAGGACTTCTCGCCCTACATCAGCAAAATACAGGCCTCCGGCGCCACGGTCGTGGTCACCGGCAACTGGGGCGCTGACATGCAGCTGCTGGCTAAAGCAGCCAAGGAAGCCGGTCTCGAGGCTGAATTTTACACCTTTTACGGCGGCGGTCTGGGAGCGCCTTCCGGCATCGGCGCGGCCGGTGAGAACCGCATCAAGCAGGTCACCGAATGGCACAACAACCTCTGGAACGAACAGAACAAGCCGGCGGACAAAGAGTTCTACCTCGGATGGCAGGAACAGTATGCCGTGGGCAACAACGCCCGCCTGAACTGGTATTACGGCCGCATCCAAACCATGATGGAAATGGTGGCCAAAGCCTTTGACAAGGCCGGCTCCACTAGCCCGAAAGCCGTGGCCTATGCCCTGGAGGGCATGGAATACGAGACCCTTTACGGCAAAGTCATCATGCGTGCCGACGACCACCAGCTGTATCAGCCCATGTTCATTTCCACCATGGTCAAGGTTGATGGTGACAAGGTCAAATTTGATGTAGAGCAGACCGGCCTGGGGTGGCGGACCGACATGAAGGTGGACACCGAGACCACCATGCGGCCCACCGTCTGCAAAATGGAAAGACCCTAACATTAGATTCTGATATAAAATCATCGATGCAGGTCGTCCGTTTAGGGGAACACGCGGCGGGCGGCCTGCTTCGGTTCTTAGGGACACATTATCGCCTATGCCGGTTGCCATCAATTTCATATCAGAGGAGCACAACCAAGCATGAGGCATTCATCTTCGCTGATGATGCGGGTTCCAGGAAGGTACGGAACCTGATCAATCATTGACATTAGAAACAGGTTTCCGCACCCAAGGTGTTCATACCCCGGATTGATGGGAAAATCGAACCGGCTTAAAACAAGGCCGGTTGTTTCTAATGAAAGGGAACGATATGGTCGAATACATCGTATTCTCTCTCCTCAACGGCCTGCTTTACGGCATGCTGTTGTTCATGCTCTCCAGCGGCCTGACGCTGATTTTCAGCATGATGGGGGTGCTCAATTTTGCCCACGCCTCGTTTTACATGCTGGGCGCCTATTTCGCGTTTCAGATCAGCGCCTGGGTAGGGTTCTGGCCTGCCTTGATCGTGGCGCCGCTATTGATCGGCGTGCTCGGTGCCCTGGTGGAGCGCTTCGGCCTGCGCACGGTTCACAAATACGGTCACGTGGCCGAACTGTTGTTCACCGTGGGGCTGGCCTTTCTGATCGAGGAAGCGGTGATCCTCATCTGGGGGCGCAATGCCATGGACTACCGCGTTCCCGAGCTGTTGGATGTGCCGCTGCTTACCCTCTGGGCCACCGATTTTTCCATGTACCGGGGGTTTATGCTGCTGGTGGCCGTGTGCATGTTCGTGGCGCTTTTCCTGGTGCTGACCCGCACGCGCATCGGCCTGATCATCCAGGCCGCCCTGACGCATCCCCAGGGCGTCAGCACCCTGGGGCACAATGTTCCCGCGGTGTTCATGCTGGTGTTCGGCGGCGGGTGCGCCCTGGCCGGCATGGCCGGGGTGATCGGCGGCAACTATTTCCTCACCGACCCTGGAATGGCGCGCATGCTGGGCCCCATCGTGTTCGTTGTCGTGGTGGTGGGCGGCATGGGCTCGCTGACCGGCGCCTTTGTGGCCTCCTTGCTTTTGGGGACCATCCAGACGTTTGCCGTGGGCCTGGAGGTTTCTCTTACCGACTTGTTTGCCCTGTTCGGCGCGTCACCTGATTTCGAAAGCGGCATTCTTAAAGACCTGTTCCGCATTCAGATTTCCCACACAGGCCCTATTCTACCGTATGTGTTTATGGTGTTAATGTTAATTTTCAGGCCCAAGGGTCTTATGGGGACGCGTGAAACATGAGAAAAAAATTCGCTTCCAAAACCTGGTTGTCGACGGTGGCGCTGTGGGGCAGCGCCGCTTTGCTGGTGGCCTTGCTTCCCATCGCGTTTCGATCGGGTTTCATGCTCACCTTGCTGAGCGAAATCGGCATCATGGTCATCTTCGCCCTTTCCTACAACATGCTCCTGGGCCAGACGGGATTGCTTTCCTTCGGCCATGCCGTCTATTTCGGTCTGGGCGGCTTCATCACCATGCACGCCCTCAATTTTGTCAATGACGGTGTGCTGCCGTTGCCCCTGGAACTTTTGCCGGTGGTCGGCGGTCTGGGCGGTCTCATTTTCGGCATTGTCTTCGGTTACGTGTCCACCCGCCGGGCCGGTACGCCCTTTGCGCTGATATCCTTAGGCATCGGGGAGCTGATTGCGGCCAGTTCCCTCATGCTGCCCAGCTTTTTCGGGGGGGAGCAAGGCATTTCCGGCGACCGCATGGCCGAGATTACCCTGACTCCTTTTGGGTTCGGCCAGAAGATCGAGGTGTACTACCTGATCGCTTTCTGGATGCTGGCCAGCGCCGGGCTCATGTACCTGCTGACCCAGACGCCTTTGGGGCGCGTCGCCAATGCGGTCAGGGACAATCCCGAACGGGCGTCTTTCGTGGGCTACAACGCCCACATCGTGCGCACCATCCAGTGTTCCCTGGCGGCCTTTTTTGCCGGTATCGCCGGCGGGCTGTTTGCCATCAGCTATGAAATCGTCACCTCGGAGATCGTGGGGGCCATCCCATCCGGCAATGTCCTGATGATGACCTACATCGGCGGCACGGGATTCTTTTTCGGTCCTATTCTGGGGGCCATCCTCATCACCCTGATGGAACTGATGCTGGCCCATGTCACCCACGCCTGGGTGCTCTACTACGGCCTGATGTTCATCGCCATGATTCTGTGGGTGCCGGGCGGCATGGCCAGCCTGATCATGATGCACAAACCGCTGATCAAGGGGCGTGTCATGGGGGGCGTGCTCAAGGCCTATGCGGTCATGGCCGGTCCGGTCATCATCCTGTTCATGGGATGCATGTCCCTGATCGAGATTCTCTACCACCTGTCGTTGAGCATCAAACCCGAAGACCCCATGTCGCTGTTCGGCATCGAATTCTATGTCCAGTCCCTGGCGCCATGGGTAATCTCCCTGGCCTTAACCATCGGCGGGTTTTTACTTTTTCTCAAGAACCGGCAAGTTGTCAGCAGGGCGTGGCAAAGCGCCGCCAACCAAATCAAGCAAAAGGAATCCGCATCATGACGCAAGCGGCTCTGGAGCTGATCGACATCCACAAAAGCTTCGGCAAAACCAAGATCATCAACGGGGTTGATCTGTCCGTTCAGAACGGCGAGCGCCACGCCATTATCGGTCCCAACGGTGCCGGCAAATCGACGCTGTTCAATCTCATCAGCGGCTTTTATGAAGTCAGCAGCGGGCAGATCAGGCTACGGGGGCAGGCCATCACCAATCGTACCCCCCACCAAATCAACCGGCTGGGCCTGTCGCGCAGCTTTCAGGTCACCAACATTTTTCCCAGGATGAGCGTATTCGAGAACATACGCTGTGCCCTGTTGTGGCCCCTGAAGTACAAGTATTCTTTCTGGCACCATTGTGGTTCCCGTAAACGGCTGAATCAGCAAACGGATGCGCTGCTTGAAAAAATCAACATGGCCGACCGCAGGAACATCGCGGCCGGTGAATTGGCTTATGCCGAGCAGCGGGCCCTCGAGATCGGTATCACCATTGCCGGCGGGGCGGACGTGGTCCTGCTGGACGAACCCACCGCCGGGATGAGCCACAGCGAAACCGACCGGGCCGTGGAACTGATCCGCAGCGTCACCGAAAACAAGACCCTGGTGGTCGTGGAGCATGACATGAGCGTGGTCTTCAACCTGGCCGACCGCATTTCGGTGCTGGTATACGGCGAAATTATCGCCTCGGATACCCCGGACAATATCCGCAACAACCGTCAGGTTCAGGAAGCCTATCTGGGTGAGGAGGTGGCCTAAATGCTGGAAGTCAGGGATTTGCACGCCTATTACGATCGCAGCCACATCCTCCAGGGCGTTAATTTAAAAGTAGGTGAGGGAGAGATCGTCAGCCTGCTGGGGCGCAACGGCGTGGGAAGATCCACGACCTGTAAGACCATCATGGGGCTGGTGCCGCCCAGGGGATCGATCCTATTAAAGGGCGAGGAGATCGCAGGGCTGAAACCCCATTTGATCGCGCGCAGGGGCATCGGTTTCGTGCCCGAGGATCGTTGGATATTTCCCGGCCTGACGGTCCTGCAGAACCTCCAATTAGGGGCCAAGAGTGCAAAGATGGAAGGGCGCTGGACCGTCGAGGACGTGTTCAACCTTTTTCCGCGGCTGGGCGAACGCTCCAATGTCCACGGTGGGCTGATATCGGGTGGGGAACAGCAGATGCTGACCATCTGCCGCACCCTGATGGGGGATCCGGATTTTATCATGATCGACGAGCCTACCGAAGGCTTGGCGCCCAAACTGGTGGAACAGGTGGGGGAGCTGATCCAGGAGATCGCCCAAAGAGGGGTTTCGGTGCTGCTGGTGGAGCAGAAGCTCAGCATTGCCCTGAAAATCTCACAGCGCCTGTACATCATGGGACATGGGACCATCGTTTTCGAGGGCACGCCGGGTGATTTGAAGTCCAACGAGTCCATCAGGAAGGAGTGGCTCGAAGTTTCATAAATAGCGGTGAAGATGCTTGCGCAATTCCCCATAAAAATGTAATTTGCGTGGTGTTCGCCGTTCTGACTGTCAGATTATCAGCCAAAGTTAAATGAAGAAGAGGAGGGTAACAATGTACGGATTAATGCAGGATCGCCCCTTGATGATTTCAGATTTGATCGAGTTTGCGGCCGTGAATCACTCTGATGAAGAGATCGTGTCGCGTACCGTCGAAGGCCCCATTCACCGCTACACCTATAAGGACTGTGCCGCAAGGTCGCGCAAATTGGCCAAAGCCCTGGAAAAGCTTGGCATTCAGCAGGGGGACTGCATCGGCACCATGGCCTGGAACGGCTATCGCCACGTGGAGATTTATTATGCGGTTTCGGGTATGGGGGCTGTCTGCCACACCATCAATCCGCGTCTTTTTCCGGAGCAGATGATCTATATCGTCAACCACGCCGAGGACAAGTATATTTTTACAGACCTGACCTTCGTCCCGCTGTTTGAAAAACTGGGAGACAAAATGCCGAATGTCAAGGGTTTCATCGTCATGACCGACGAGGAGCACATGCCGGAGACCTCCCTTTCCAATACCATCTGCTACGAGACGCTGATGGCCACGGCCGACGACGACTACGCGTGGCCGCTGTTCGACGAGCGGACGGCCTCTTCGCTGTGCTACACTTCCGGCACGACCGGCAACCCCAAAGGCGTCCTCTACTCCCACCGTTCGACCGTCATTCACAGCTATGCGGTGTGCACGCCGGACGGCCTGGGGCTGTCCAATGCCGAAACCATTCTTCCCGTGGTTCCCATGTTTCATGTCAATGCCTGGGGCATCCCCTATGCGTCGGCCATGTGCGGCGCCAAAATGGTGATGCCCGGTTCACAAATGGACGGCGCATCCCTCTACGACCTAATGGAGGGCGAAGGCGTCACCATTTCGGCGGGTGTGCCCACCATCTGGATGATGCTGCTGGCCTACATGAAGGAGAACGGCAAGCGGCTCTCCAGCATGCAGCGCACGGTCATCGGCGGCGCGGCCGCACCGCGGGCCATGATCGAAACGTTTGAAAATGACTACGGCGTCCATGTGATCCATGCCTGGGGTATGACGGAGATGAGCCCTATCGGTACGGCCTGCAACCTGAAGAAAAAGCACGCCAAACTTTCCAAAAAAGAGCAAATCGACCTGTCTCTGAAACAGGGACGCGCCGTTTACGGGGTGGACATGAAGATCGTCGGCCCGGAAGGGAAAAAACTTCCCTGGGACGGCAAGGCCTTCGGAAACCTGATGGTCAGGGGCCCCTGGATTACCTCCGGCTACTTCAAGGGGGAGGGTGGCGACATTCTTGACGAGGAAGGCTTCTTCGACACGGGCGATGTGGCCACCATCGACCCGGACGGATACATGCAGATTACCGACCGTTCCAAGGATGTGATCAAGTCGGGCGGCGAGTGGATCTCCTCGATCGACGTTGAAAACGAGGCCGTCGGGTGTGACGGCATCGCCGAGGCCGCCGTGATCGCCGTTCCCCATCCCAAGTGGGACGAGCGACCCCTGCTGCTGGCGGTTAAAAAGGAAGGTGCCGATGTTACCAAGGAGCAGGTAATCGATCACCTCAAAGGATCGCTGGCCAAGTGGCAGCTTCCGGATGATGTGGTTTTTGTGGACGAACTACCGCACACGGCCACCGGCAAGCTCCTCAAAACCAAGCTGCGGTCCGAATTCGCCGACTATAAGCTGCCTTCTGCCTAAAAGATTTCGACGAAGGGGAAAACGCCCCCGCAGGTAAGACGGCGGGGGCGTTCGCGGGCCCCATTTTCTTCAACCGCCTGCCACCATGGGTATCAGGTAGATGTCGGCGTTGTCGGGGATCCGGTATGTGTCGAAACGAGGCCTGGTCACGTATGTGCCGTTGACCCTTATCACGGCATAGGGGTGGGGATCGTCGAGGCCGTTCAAGAGGTCGGCAACGGTCATGCCTTCCCGCCAGGGAATCTGGTCATCGTTCAGGGTTATCATGGTTCTTTTCATCCGACGCTTTTTGCGCGGCTCACGATGTTATGCCGCTGGCTTCCAGCACCTCGAGCACTTCCGGAAAATCGATCTTCAGGCGTTTGACCGTTTCCAGGGTGGGCACACCGTCGGGGGTCCAGCCCCTTCTTGCATAGACGGCGTCCTGCAGTTTTGTATACTGCTGTTCGCGGAACTCGCGCAGCAGGGTGACCTTTTCCGCACTCGATTTTCCTTCGATGTCGGTGTTGTGTTTTTCTTTCAGCTGGTCGTCGTAGCGCTCCTGACGTGATTCATACTCCTCGACCGTCACCGGCCCCATGGCGCGGTAGGGGATGGTGTCATGCTCGCGGCGGCCGAACCCCATTCTCAGGTTGAAAAGACGCTGGAAATTGTAAACCGCTTCGCTCATGGGGATGAGGTCTTCGGGGCTTACCTGCCGGCCGGTGACGGCACTGAAATATTGGGCATACCAGCGGATGTGCTTGATGACCTTGGCCGGTTCCTTCTCATCCTTGTTGTCTTCGGGCACGATGTCGTTCCAGGGGAGCTTGCACAGGCCGCACAGAGAGAACCAGGTTCTGAAATTGGGAAACCAGTGAAGCGCCTCGGCCTTCTGTTCGAAGGTGGGCATGTAGTTGTGCACCATGTCCAGGAAAATCAGCCAGGCCTCGTCGTGCTGGGGGCCTTTGAGCGCCATGCCGTAGCCGCCCTGCTGGGCCAGGGATTCCTTGGTCATATATTCCGAAAACTCCAGGCCCTTGGATTCCATGCCGATGTCCCGCATGATGTCCGCATCGGCGCCGAAGGACTCGGCAAACACCTTTTTCATGCGACGCACACCCTGGCCCACGATCATGCCGAACCCTTCGCCTTGGGCCATCTGGTGCAGCAGGGTGAGGGCGCCCATGCGATTGCCGAAGCTCAGATCCAGGCCGCCGGTGGCTTTTTTGTCGATCAGCCCCAGCTCGAAGCATTCCATGACAAAGGCGATGCTGGTTCCCACGGCAATGGTGTCCAGCCCGTAGGCATCGCAGTAAAAGTTCATTTCCACAATGAAGAAGGGATCGAAAACCCCCAGGTTGGATCCGCACCCGGCGATGGTTTCATACTCCGGCCCGTCCACATATACCTTCTGTCCCGCGTAGTCGCCGGTCAGGGGGACGAAATCCTTGACCCCGTGGGAGCAGGCCACGGTGCACCCCATCCAGCAGCCGTCGAAGCCCGGGTCGAAGATGTCTTTATAGACGTCTTTGCCGATGAGACCGGCGTGTTTGTGCTGTCCGAATTTGAAGTTGTGCGTGGGGAGCAGATCGAAGTCGTTCATGATGGGAACCAGGTGGGTGGTCCCGATCTTGGACATCTGGTTCTGCTTGGGGTCCAGGGCCACAATCTCCTTGGAGTAGGCCTTGCCGACGCTGCGCAGGGCTTCCAGGTCCGCGGGGTGGTTAGAATCCAGTGATACCGAGCCCCAGCGGGCGACGACGGCCTTGATTCCCTTGTCGGCAAAAACGGAACCCAGGCCGCCCCTGCCGGCCTGTTTGTAGCGTGCGCGTTTGCGCTTGTTGTCGTACCAGGTGAAGTTGAGGCATCCCATGGCGGTGTGGGCCGCCCCCGGTCCGGTTGAAACCACCGAGATGCTGCGGGGGTTGCCGTCGGCAAAGTGGTCGGTGAGCGTTGTTGACAGGGCATAGGCATCCGTCGGCAGGCCCTTGGAGGCGAATACCTTGACGCTCTGGTCGATGCCGTCCACCAGGATGACCACCTCCCGATTCGATTTCCCCTGGATTTCCATAGCGTCGAATCCGGAAAATTTAAGGTAAGGCCCGAAGTAGCCGCCCACATTGGAATCCATGACCGAATTCGTGACCGGCGAGATGGCGGCGACAATGCTTTTGCCCGAACCCGGATAGGAGGGGGTGCCGCCCATGGGGCCCGAGGCGATGCAGACCGTGTTTTCTGGGTCGTTCCAGCGGGTGTCGGGGGTGACGGCGTGCCACAGCAGCCACAGGTCGAAGCCTTTGCCGCCGATGAAGATGTCTTTCATCGGCGGCGCAAGCGGCTTGACGGCGATGTCCGGCTCGCCGATGTCGACGTACAGGGTCTGGTTGGCATAGCCCCGGTCGATTGCCGGGCGCTCATACGAGAGGCCTTTGATTTCTTCCAGCGTAAAGTCAGTCATGGCGGGGTTCCTCCTGCGCCTTTTGTTTCATGCGGCGGTTAAAACGGTGTATGTGGTTCTGGGCGATGATGCGGGCCTGGTTGGCATGGCCTTTTTCCACCGCCTCGATCATGATTTTCAGGTCCTGATAGTTTTCCCTCAGGTCGGATGGGCCCATGGACAGGAACCGGTCGTAATACTGGTGGATGTTCCGGTGCACGGAGTGGATCAGGGAAACGTAGATCGGATTTCCGGTTATCTCCGCCAGCAACAGATGAATTCGGATGTCGGTGTCGATAAAGTCGTCGCGGGCCGCCGTCCCCTTGCCGAGATACACCCGCGCCTTTTCCAGCAGCGCTTTCAGCTTCTCCACGTCTTCCGGGCTTGCCCTTTCGGCCGCCAGGGCCAGGATGCTGCCCTCCACGGCTTCCCGGAACTCGGCCAGGTGGTTCAGGGACACCCGCTGGGTGCGGATCAGCAACCCGAGACTTTCACTGATTTTATCCCTACCCACAGCTTTTACCACAGAACCGCCACCCACACCAAGCTTGATTTTGATCAGTCCCTTTTCTTCCAGCACCCGCAGGGCCTCGCGCAGCGTTCCCCGGCTGGTGTCGAACATCGTCCGCATGTCCCTTTCGGAAGGCAGGGTGTCGCCGGCGTTCAATCGTCCGTCCAGAATGGCCTCCTGAATCTGGTCCACGATGTCCTGGAAAATTCGGTTTTGGGAGGCGGCTTTAAACATAATGGTTTAACCATTGACTAAACCGCCTCAAAAGTCAAGGCAAAAGGACATTCTGTGCCGTCCGCGTAGCCGTTCTTTCTCGTGCATCGGCGGCTTTAGTCTAAATGGTTAGACCATTACACTCATCGGTGTTTTCAGCCGTGGTTCGGGGTCACATCGGCCTTGCAAAAGCGCAGAGGAAAAAGGTTAGAAATCGAAGCCGAATACTGGTATGGTGGGTGCATGACTGATCGCGGTGCCATACATGCAAGACGGAAGCCGGCGTGGCTGAAACGGCGGATGCCCACGGGCAAAGCCTATGAAAATGTGCGCCGCTTGCTGGACCGAAACTGCCTGCACACCGTCTGCCAGGAGGCCAAGTGCCCCAACCTCTGGGAGTGCTTTTCCAAGGGAACGGCGACCTTCCTGATTATGGGGTCCCGGTGCACGCGCAATTGCCGCTTTTGTGCCGTTGAACAGGCCCCCACCGGTCCGCCCGATCCGCAGGAGCCCGATCGGATTGCGGAAGCGGTTCAGACCCTCAACCTCGACTACGTGGTGGTGACGTCGGTCACGCGCGACGACCTTCCCGATGGCGGCGCCGCGCATTTCGCCGCCACCATCGCCGGTATTCGAAAGGTCAATCCCGGGACCCTCGTGGAGGTCCTGATACCGGATTTTCAGGGATCCCGCATGGCCCTGGAACGGGTTCTCGAGGCGGGGCCCGACGTCCTCAATCACAACCTGGAAACCGTCAAAAGACTGTATCCAAGGGTTCGGCCCCAGGCGGTTTACGAACGGTCGTTGGAACTGCTGCAGCGTGCCCGTCGAAGCCGTCCCGAGCTTCCGGTCAAATCCGGATTAATGCTGGGTTTGGGGGAAACGCGTGACGAAATAGATCGGGCCTTGCAGGATTTGCTGGGCCACGGGTGCAGCCTGTTGACCCTGGGGCAGTATCTGCAGCCGTCCCAGTCGCATCTTCCGGTTGTGGATTTCATCGCACCCGAAGCGTTTGACGCGCTGCGCAAAAAGGCGCTCGACATGGGCTTTGCCCAGGTGGCCAGCGGCCCCTTCGTGCGCAGCTCTTACCATGCCAAGGAGCTTTTCGGGGCCTCGGCAGCCCGGTGAGGCCGCCGCTACTTTCGCGCTTCGGCCCCGGCTTTTTTGATTTCCGCCAGGTAGAGCTTGATAACCGGTGAAATTTCAGGCGGGTGCCACTTGGTTTCGGCGGGCGCTTCGTGCCAGGTGAAGGGCAGGTGAACGACCTCCCCGGGTGTTTCAGCCGTTTCCAGTATGGACAGGGCCGCCCGG